>JALSYJ010000022.1 GCA_027071965.1 Robiginitomaculum sp.
GAAAACATCAGCACTTTTGCTAATGTCTGGCTGTATCCGGAACAACAAGATGGCTGGCAAGCAATCTCTTTTGGCAAGCTTGGCTCATGGTTTTTGCTGATGATTATATCTTATGGCCTGATCGCCCGTCTGCACAGCATAAACAATCACAGCAATAGCCAGAGCCTTGAGTCTCAGCCTTAAGCCATGACTGTACTTGGCTTGCGCAACCAGTTACTTGCCAGCTTGTGCATGGGGATGCTGTCCACATCAATCCAGTCGGAATTTCCCGTATCAATGCCAATAGCCAGTTTTTGACTGGCAAGTAATTCCATGCCCCCGGAAATACTGCAGTCACCAGTACGTTCCCTGCTGGTCTGGATGGCTGCGAACAGGGACGGCCCGGCACGAAAAATTCCGGTATCAAATGCGCTATAACTGATCAGGGTTTTACCAATATGGGTTATGTATCCCTGATCAAGCTCTACCCTTGTTACATCTTCCAAATCAACCATTGGATTTTGCAGCCTGTAATCAACGCCTAAGCCCACGGCTTCTGATGGCAAATCGGCCTTGGCCAATTCATCATACAATGAAGGCTCAACCACATGGTCACACATCGCCAGATAAAACTCACCGGACATATCCGGTTCTGCTGCTAATACTGACAGGCCGTTTTCAGATAAAAAATCCGGATTGAACCGGGTTTTGATATTCCAATTAGTGCGGGCTGAAACCTGCTTTAAGAATTCACAGACCCGTTCGCTCTGATATCCAGTAACCACCACAAAATTATTTACACCGGCACCATGGGCACTGCGCATGGCATGCTCGATCAGAGGTACACCATTTAATTCTATAAGTGGCTTTGAATCACCTAAGCCTTTTAGGCGGGTACCCTGCCCGGCTGCCACTATCAGGCAGTCCTTTATCTTACTCATGCGGAGTTTTCCTTGCGTGTATATTTTCCAAAGGCCTCAAGCAGAACCGGAAGCAAGGTCCATGTCATGAGCAAACAGGCGGTAAAACCAATAATCGCCAGCAGACCCATCGAGCGCAATCCACCCATGGAGGCAGTAATCATACCGCCAAAGCCCAGCAGGGTTGTTAATGTAGTAAGCACAGCAGCACGTCCGGTGCTGTTCATGATCTGGGCGATATCTGCCTTGGCTCCGGATAGCTTGAAACGGTGATAAATGTGAACGGCATTATCCACCGAAAGGCCAATGAGCGAAGGCAATATCACCATATTCATGATCGAAAGCTTAGGCCCAAATGCGCCCATAAACCCTATGGTGAGCAACACTCCCATAACCGGAGGAGCCAGCACGATTAGTGAGCCAACAATAGATCTGATAAACACAAAGACAAGAACAGCAGTTACAATAATTACCAGCAGGATGGCTTTGACCGCATCGGCCTTCATCAATGCCAGCATTTCGACAAAGACAAAGGCTTCCGAGGCGCTGTTATAGGTTTTGTCGTCAATGGTAATTATGGCTGCATCATCATAAAACAGCCGGGCAACAGCACTGTCATTCATGGAAACCGAATTATAAATATACATCAAATAGCCCGGAGTGTTGTCCACTCCCATATATATCCGGCGCAAGGAGCTAGGAAGGTCGGCAACGTTCAAGTCCTCAATAGACAAATAACGATCAATCGTCTGATATTTGCCGGGCGTTAAGCCACGCAAGGCCGAAGCCCTTTTTTCCAGCCGGTTAATTACTTCAAGACGTTTCGTCTGCTCTTTCTGGTCAGGAACAAAATTCAGCAATGAAGTGACTTTTTTAATGGTAGGGGTTTCAGTATCCGTTGCTATTTTTTGCTTAAAATAAGCATCGAGCTTTTGCAATTCCTCAAAAGTTGGAACCACTAAAATGGCGCGATCATGGCCGTCGGGAAATACCTGCTGCACTTGCTTATTGGCTGTTTGCAGTGATAGAGGCTGGCGGGCTTCCAGATTTTTGAAATTGCGCTCAAAAGCAACTTGCGGAGCAAAGAACAAGGAAAGTACTATAAGAAGGCCAGTGGCACTAAACACCCATTTTTGTTGAATCTTGCGGCCAGCACGTGGTTGTTTTTGAGCTTTAAGCAAATGTCCGCCGGCCTTGGAAGTATCCCATAACCCCAGTTTCTCAAGCACAATAACAAATGCCGGAAACACCGTGTACATGGAAACAAAAATCAGCAATACCCCGCTGCCAGCTATAAACCCAAATTCGGTAAAGGCACGAAAATCTGTCAGCATTAACGAGAAAAATCCGGTAGAGGTGGTCAAAGCTGCAATCAAAGAGGCAGAACCGGTACCGGTTATCACCACCTCCATGGCTTGCTCTATGGTTTTTCCACTGCGTCTTTCTTCGCGGTATCTGCTAAAATTATGGATGCCAAAATCAATACCAAGACCAAAAAGGATCAGGGTAAGGAAAATCGTAATAAGATTTAGCCCGCCAATGATTAGAGACGTAACCCCCATCGCCCATAAAATTCCAAGCACCAATGGGATAAAAATAGCTGGAATTGCCACCAGTGAACGAAATGAAAATACAATAAGTATGCTGATCAGGGAGATCGACCCCAACAGGCCCAGTTTCAAGTCACCAACGATGGAATCAAACTGGGCTACCTTGTTGGCAATTCGTCCGGCAACACCTACCGTTAAGTCATCGCCATAGGCTTCGGTGCCCAGTTCAGCAAGGGTGTTGTGGGCATCATCAACCATGCGTTTTGCCGCAGAAAGAGAATCCAGTCCAGACTTTGGCCAGACCACCAATACAGCCGTTAGGCCATCTTCGGAGATAAAATAATGTTTGGTTCTTTGCGAGCCTGCAGTTTCATTTGAAAACTGATCAAGCAGCCGGGATTTAATCTCGGTGTTTGAATCACCTTCCATGTTTTCATTGCGTAAGGTAAGTTTAACCCCCCTGCCAATTTCCTTTGAGATGGCTTGAGCGACTAAATTCGGGTAGGCGGCATCTACTTCTGCTTCCATTTTGAGCAATTCATCCATGCTCAACAACAGCAGTTTATGGGATTCCAATACATCAACATCTTCAAAATACTGGCTGGTATCCACCCAATCGAACTGATCAATTCTAACCTTTGCATCCCTAATATATTGCAAGGTAGTTTCTGGATTTGTGGAATGGGCGACAATCTGTATTGAGGCAAAACTTCCGGTTTTGCTCAAAGCCTTGTTTAAGGTCTGAACGCTGCCCGCGCCCTGTGGCATCAATGCCTCCAGCCGGGTAGAAACAGAAATGTTTTTTGCTTCTGCAAATGCAATGACACTTACAATTATCGCAACCAGCAAAATAGAAAATGCTGATTTGCAGACCAGTTTAGACCAGGTTCTGGCGGCGTTTTTTAACATGAGACTACACGGATATTAGGCTGAGGGTTATAAGAGATCATCAAGATACGCTTTCCTCAATTATTGCTGCGCCGTCGGCGCTGACGCACGGCTCGTAATAAAACTTTATCCGATTTGGTCATGGCAAATTTTCTAATAAGAAAACTGTAGCAAATCAACGAGAACAAAACAATTACCGCCGTCATGCTTACATTATCAGAATCCAGGCTAAGGCGAGCAAATGTCAGGCCGGCTGCCATCATTGCACCAAACAAAATTGGCAAAATATAAGTGCTGTTAATGACAATTATCTGCAACTTTTTGTTTAGCATCCACACCCGGCCAAGCGCCAAAGAGCTCAACGCAATCAAAAACCCGATGGCTGCGCCCTCTACTCCCCACAATTTTGAAAACAGGGCAATCAGAATAGTCTCAATTGCCAACGTAATAACAAGCAGTATCGGTGGAATGCCAGGATTGGAAAACACCAGGGGGGTTTCGGTGGTAATAAAGGTTCCATCAATTACCTCTGCAATCAACACCAGAGCCAGAACCAGTCCGCCTGTGACAAAAACCGGATTAAACAAAAAGAGCAAACGATCGCCATAGACCACCATTGGAATGGTCATGGCCAGTTGAATAATAAACACCCAGCGGCAGGCACCTATAAGATTGGCGCGAATGCGACCCGCCTCAAACCTGTTATGCAGCCGGGCAATTACCGGAGAAATCATCGGCTCAAACAAGGCGCTGACCTTTTGGGGCACGGTCGCCAATTGCTGCACCATGTAATAGAGGCCAACACTGGCAGCAGGAACGAACATGGCCAGCACCAGGACATCAATCCTGCGCAACATTAAAACCCCCATATCGGTAATACCGACAGGTATGCTTTTTTTCGGGATGCGCAAGCAATTGCGCAAGCTGGGTTTTGATCGCAATAGCGGCATGATCCCATAGCACCTGATCAAGCCGATAAGCACAGTAACCGCCGCAATACAAACAGAACCCACATAAGCAATTACCAGTCCGCCCTCGATAATTCCCATACCAAGCAATAACAGGGTAAGCGCCAAAAACCCCCAGGGTTCGGTAAAACCCCGTGACCAGACATCCCATTTGACTATTCGCTTGTATTTAATGGCGGTAAGGGCAACTTCGGTAAAGGCAATGGCCGGAACAGCAATGAATAACAGTGGCAGTAAACTGGATTGCTGCGGAAAAAAATATGACCAGTAGAATAATAACCCTAAGGAAATAGCCACACTTACCGCCATTACCACAATAATTGCTTCGGCTATGCGCTGTTCAATCGATATCCCGTTTTCCGCATTATAGCTTAGCATATCAAGCAAAGAGCGCCGCAAACCCAGCACGCCAAGCGCCGCTGCAACTTCTGTTAAGGCCGCTGTTTGTCCTAATATACCAAACTCTGCCGGGCCGAACTGCCTGCTGGCAATAACAATTAAAACAATCCGCGCTACCATTCGGCCACCAAAGCCAAACAACAGAGCCTTGGCACCGCGCAAGATATCCTGAACGTCACCAATTCCCGCCATCAGTTCTTCACCTGTTCGCAGTGCTGCTGCAATTTTGCAACCAATTGCTTTTCAAAAATGCCTTCACCAATAACCAGAGCGATGAACAACAGGTTCAGTATGACAAGCTCATAGATAAAAAACCATTCCGGCTTTCCGGCCAGCGCCATCACCAGCAACATGAAAGTGCGATTGTTGGCATTTAACAGCCCCCAGGCATGAATCATGGGAATGGTCTTATTAGCGGCCCTTTGAATATCGCAAGATGAGAGCTGCGGCTGCGACATCCAGCTATCAAGCGGGCTGTTACGGGGGGAAAATGCTTGCTGAATGGAGTCGTAAATCTTTGCAATTACTGACTTTTTCCCTGCGACCTCATTGTGCTTTGCCGCAATAATATCACGATCCAGCCGGTTAAGACGGCGGTGATATTTTTGCCTGCGCTCCTCATAGGATGCAGATTGAATTCCATGGCTAAAGGCCGCCGCAATAACCAATACCCAGATAAATGGTGAACTGTCCTGCGTTAAGATATAAAATGCAAAGCCAAGATAGACACTGCCAAACACCAGATGATCGCAAATTCCGTCAATAATACGGCCCAAAGAGCTGGTGGTTTTTGTGGCGCGGGCAATTTTACCATCGGCACCATCTAAAACATGCCAGGCAAACATGGATATAAATCCCGCCACAGCAAAAACTGGATTATCCTGTTTGAAATAAAACCAGCCAGCCAGCAGACCAAAGGCAAGTCCCGTCACAGAAACCATATTGGCACTGATCCGCAGATGCAGCGCCAATTTTACGATTTTGTCTGATAATGGATGCACTAAAAA
>JALSYJ010000023.1 GCA_027071965.1 Robiginitomaculum sp.
CATTTCGCGCTCACCCTGAAACACCCGGATGGTAACTGCGCTTTGATTATCTTCAGCGGTTGAAAAGGTTTGCGCCTTTTTGGTTGGAATAGTGGTGTTACGATCAATCAAACGTGTGAACACTCCGCCCAAAGTCTCAATACCAAGGCTAAGCGGTGTAACATCAAGAAGTAACACGTCTTTTACGTCACCTTGCAAAACACCTGCCTGAATTGCAGCGCCCATGGCAACCACTTCGTCAGGATTTACACCCTTGTGAGGTTCCCGTCCAAAGAAAGAAGAAACCGCTTCTTGTACCTTTGGCATCCGGGTCATGCCGCCAACCAGCACTACTTCATCAACGTCACTTGCCTTTAGACCTGCGTCTTTTAGCGCTTTTTTACATGGCTCAATGGTACGCTTGATCAGATCGTCAACCAGACTTTCAAGCTTGGCACGAGACAACTTCATTGTCAGGTGTTTTGGCCCTGAGGCATCTGCAGTAATAAAGGGCAGATTTACCTCATATTGTTTGGCGGTTGATAGCTCTTTTTTGGCCTTCTCAGCTTCTTCACGCAAGCGCTGCACGGCCAGCTTGTCCTTACGAAGATCAACCCCGTTTTCCTTTTTGAACTCATCGGCCAGATAATCCACAATGCGCACGTCAAAGTCTTCACCACCAAGGAACGTATCGCCATTGGTTGCCTTTACCTCAAAGACACCATCGCCAATTTCAAGAATTGAGACATCAAAAGTACCACCGCCTAAATCGTAAACAGCAATGGTTTTTCCGTCTTCCTTGTCAAAGCCATAAGCCAAAGCCGCTGCAGTTGGCTCGTTAATGATCCGCAACACTTCCAAGCCGGCAATCTTACCGGCATCCTTGGTGGCCTGACGCTGGGCATCATTAAAATATGCAGGCACTGTAATTACTGCCTGATCCACGCTCTGGCCCAGATAAGCCTCGGCGGTTTCTTTCATTTTTTGCAAAAGAAATGCGGAAATTTCTGAAGGGGAATAATTTTTATCGCGACCCTTTACCCATGCGGCACCGCTTTTGTCTTTGACGATCTGATACGGCACCATGTCGATATCTTTTTTAACCATCGGGTCATCCATATTGCGACCTATCAGGCGCTTGATAGCAAAAAAGGTCTGCTCAGGATTGGTTACCGCCTGCCGCCGGGCGGTTTGCCCGATGAGACGCTCTCCATCCTCTGTAAAGGCCACCACCGAGGGCGTGGTGCGTGCGCCCTCAGCGTTTTCAAGAACTTTTGGCTCACGGCCATCCATAACAGCGACACAGGAATTGGTGGTTCCCAGATCAATACCTATAACTTTTCCCATAATATTCTCCTGGATTTTGGCAGATTAACGGCTAGGCCCGATTTCGGCACCATTTGGTGTCAATCTCCATTTTTACAAGGGTGTCTGCACAAACAGACGTTTCCAAGCGCATATGGGAAGAAAAATTAAAACCGCAAGCTTTTTGCAGATTTTTGTTACAAGTTTGTCAGAATTTTGCTTTTGTATGATTTTATTAGGCAATAATCTAAGCTCACAGGCCAAAACAACAGGATAATATATGAGCGACCCGTTACCTGAGGGCTTGATATATTTGCCGGGTTTTTTGTCCCGCACGCAACAGGAAAACCTGATCAACCTTGTGCGCACAGGCATAGAATCAGCACCATTTTATCAACCAAGAATGCCACGAACCGGACAACCAACCTCCGTCATTATGAGCAATTTTGGAAAACTCGGCTGGGTTTCACAACAATCAGGCTATCGCTATGACCCCGTGCATCCTGTGACCGGCAATCCATGGCCGCCAATTCCACAGGAATTATTAAATTTATGGAAGGAGGTTGCAGGCTGGCCAACCTCACCGCAAGCATGTCTGATAAACTGGTACCGGGTTGGCTCTCGCCTTGGCCTGCATGTGGATGCCGATGAAGATGCCAAAGATGCGCCAGTGGTTTCTGTCTCTTTGGGTGATAAGGCCTTATACCGCATTGGCGGAATAAATCGTAACGACCCGACACGCTCATTCAAACTATCCTCAGGAGATGTAATGATTTTAAGCGGGAGCGCCAGACACTGCTATCATGGTGTGGATAAGATTTATCCCAAAACTTCAACAATAGTTCCCAAAGGCGGGCGGATCAATCTGACAATGCGGGTGGTTCGTTGATATCGCCTTTAGCCTTTTTCCACTTCATCGCCATTAGCACCCGGTTATAGCCAGATGGGTGGTCAAAAAATAAAAACTCTTCCAGTGGTGTAGGGTGAATTTTTCGATATTCAGCTAACATCATTGCAACTGAGGCAAAGCCATCGGGTTCAGCGGCGGCGTTCAGGCCAAAAATATCGGCTTCAATTTCATTGGATCGTATGACGGTATTGGTAACTGGGGTTATCAAAAAGAAAAACACTGATAACACCACCAAAAAAAGCGGCAAGCCTGCAATGTCTCCAATGGCGCCAATCCCCCATTTTTCTCCCCAGCGCTTTTGCGCCCAATGATAGCCCCAGTGAGTAAAGGCAAAGCCTAAAAAAATTACCAGGCCAAACTGTACCAGCATTTCATAAATATGGCCCAAGGCATAATGACCAATTTCATGCCCCATTACCGCCTTGACCCCTTCGGGGCTGGCTCGTTGCAACAAGGTGTCTGAAAGCGATATCCTGGTTGTCCCCAAAAACCCCGAAACATTTGCCGTCACCCGGTTACTTTGTTTGGAAATATTAAATACATATACATTTTCGGCTGGCACCCCATTGGCCTCAGCCATAGCCAGGATTTCAGTACGAAGCTGCCCCTCTTCCATCGGTGTATAATCATTGAAAAGTGGTGAAATATAGACCGGAGCCACCATCATCATCAGCGCAATAAAACCAATTGCAGCGCCCGCGCCCCACCAGCGCCAGGCCGGCCCCAATTTCCTGATCAGCACATACAGAGCCCAAAGTGCCAACGTAGCCATAAGCAATGAAATACCCAATGAAAGCATCTGCTCACCAAACCATTCGCTGAAGTTTTGATTCATCAAACCATACTGTGTCTCTCGCCAGAACCGCTGATATACTGTCATTGGGAGCATTAGTGCACTGGTGACCAAAATATACCCTGCAATATAAAGTGGTGTGACTAGCCAGTTTGGGGTTTTTGCTGCCAGCATACCCTTAAATCTGGCAGAACGTCTTCCTGACAGAAGCAAAACCGCAATTAGCAGGCCGATCAGAAAGTTCCATAATATAAGCCAGTATCCACCTTCAAAATAGGCATTGGATCTGGCTGCTTTTTCTGGTGAGATGCTTGACATCCAGACTTCAGTTGCCGCAACCGGATCAGTTACTGCTTGTGTTACCAGCATCAACAACATGTCTTTCTCCCAAAATGTCTCTTAGCCCGAAGACTATAGATCAGGAGCGACCTCGCAACAAGAAAGCCGAAAAATGAGGCACTTTACCGCCTGGCAGTATCTGCAATTGCTGCAAAATAACCTGCCATTTCAAGCGGAGACTCAAAATAACGCTGCCGCCAGTTGGAATTGACAAGATCAAGAACCAACGCCTCGGCAGCACCAAAAGAATAAAAATAAGCGTGCCTTTGCTGCGATAAACTGCTGTTAGCCAGACTCTGCATCATGTCCTTTCGCAAATTGGCCGCAAGCGCAGCAAAGTCAATTTCATTGCCAATGACAGAAGTTGTGTCACTAGCTGCAAATTCAGACAAAGCCATTTCCGTATATCGTGCCACCCCCTCTTGCCATAACTGAAACTCAAAATAGAGCCGCTGCTCCGGGGCAAGCTGTGCAAGCACAAATGGTCGCAAACGGGCATAAGCCCCAGCCATTTCAATCGCAATGGCGCGATCTGGCTCTCTTAATATTGCTGTTAAGTAATGGGCTAATAGTGCCAGCAAATTTCCAGTTTTGGCATCATCATAGGCAAATTGATAGGAGACGATCAAATTGGCCTTGGCGCTATCATTGTCATGATCAAGCGCCCTGACCGCCTCCCTGTAACCAGACCAGCTCATCTGATGCTGATGAAAATGCTCGTGTAGCAAGGTTGCTGTCCATGCTGCCGGGTTGTTTTCTGATAACTCCGGAACCCCCATCACCACCACAGGAAATGGGCCAACAGGAAAAAATGTCGCCTGCGTTTCCCTGGCAAAATGATTATCTGTGCGGTGATATACTTGGCAATCGGTGACAATATCGTGGCCGATAAAGTTAAAGCCCTCAGGTCTTATTGGCGGACAAAACAGCCGCTCCCCCGCCTTTTCCAGTAATAAAACCGGAAACGGGGTTTGTGAAAGCCTTGGCCAAAGATGATTGCCATAGCGATTGCCGACCTCACGGCCCAGCGCCAGCAATTCTTCTGTTCTGGGCGATTGGGCAAAGCCTGCCCCTGCAAGCAATACTGTTAAACAAACAAACAGCCAAAGCAGCCTCATATCCTGTGAGGAGCTCTTATCATGCCTTGGTGTCTACGTTTGCACCAGGAGCAGAACCCGGTTCTGGCGCTGGAGCAGGGGCTGAGGATGCCCCGGTAGAAACGGCAACCATTGCCGCCCGCAAGGTTCTATCACCAATTACATAGCCGGGCTGGATGACTTCTGCGACCACACCGGCAGGAAACTCCGAAGACGGGATTTGCGCCACTGCCTGATGTATATTGTGATCAAATTTTTCACCCTTGGCATTGATCTGCTTGACCCCATGACGCTCCAGAGCGGTATGCAGGCTTTTTTTGGTCATATCGACACCCTCAACCAATTGCGCCATTCGTTGCGAAGCCTCCTTGCGGGCCTCTTCGGGAACATTATCCAAAGCCCGGGCCAGATTATCAGCCACACTTAGCATATCTTCTGCAAACCGCGACATGCCATAGCGTCTGGCATCAGCAACATCACGCTCTGATCTTTTGCGCAGGTTTTCCAATTCGGCAGCGACCCGCAATGTTCTGTCACGGGCAGCATCAAGCTCGGCCTGCATTGCAGCCAGCGTGTCTATATTATCCGGGGATTCTTCGGACTTGCTGCTGGCTTGCCCGGCTTCGTCTTGCTGATTTTCTTCAGCTTGTTTCTTGTCACTCATCTTTGCTTGTCCATGTTGTTTTTTGTCCCATTAAATATCCAATGGCCTGCGCCGTATAATCAACCATCGGGATCACTTTGGCGTAATTGATCCTGGTTGGACCAATTACACCTATTACGCCTAAAACCTTGCCTTGTGCATCGCGATAAGGAGCTGTGACCACACTGGAGCCCGATAAACTGAATAACGAATTTTCTGCACCAATATATATCTTCACGCCGGGCGCTTTTCCAGCCTCATCGAGCAGAGAAATCAATTCTTTTTTCTGCTCCATTTCATCGAGCAAAATTCTAATGCGCTCTAGGTTTTCACTGGTTTTTGCATCATCAATCAGTTGTGAACGCCCCCTGACTATCAAGGTTCTTTCTGTATTCTTGTGTGCTGACCAATGAGCAATGCCTTGCTCGATAAGCGCTTTGGACTCTGCATCCAATTGATGACGATGTTCGCTGATATCCTTTAGAATCCGGTCTCTGGTGTCACTTAAGGTTTTTCCCTTTAGCCGCATTGACAAAAAATTTCCTGCTGCACGCAAGGCCGAGGGCGTAGTCCCGGCAGGAACGCTCATTAACCTGTTTTCCACAGCTCCTGTTTCGTAAACCAGAACCGCCATAGCCTCATCAGGTGAAAGCGGCACAAACTCCACATGTCGCAAAGCCAGATCCTGCACTGGCGTCAGCACCAATCCAGCGCCTCCCGCTATGCCGGACAATAATTTGGACGCTTCATCAAGAGCCTGTTGCACTGGCTGATCTGCCAGGCGGGTATTGACTTCCATACGCTCCTTTTCATTCAAGTCGCCTATTTGCAACAATCCATCTACAAACAATCGCAAGCCGGCATGAGTGGGTATGCGTCCTGCACTCATGTGCGGCGCATGTAACAAGCCAGAAGACGTCAACGCCGCCATTGAAGTTCGTATGGATGCAGGTGACAGGCCGCTATTGCCGGTTTTTGCAAGCGTGTTTGAGCCAACCGGGTCACCGGTTTTTAGATAATTTTGCACAATCTCACGAAAAATCTGGCGTGAGCGCTGATCAAGATCAATTATATCCGTGCTTTGAAGTGGCACCATCAATATCCTGTTTATTCAATTGAAACATCAAATTGGGGTTTTATCCTGCTCTCGGCAAGAGTAGAACAGCATAAAATATCAAGGAGACATAAATGCGACCCTCAGGCAGAAACCAGACAGAAATGCGCGCCATAGAGACACAAACAGGCGCTTCTGCCTATGCTGAAGGTTCCTGCCTCATAGGCTTTGGTAAAACAAAGGTTTTATGCACCGCCTCAGTGGATGAACGGGTTCCGCCATGGTTGCGAGGGAAAAACAAGGGTTGGGTAACTGCTGAATATGGCATGTTGCCCAGATCCACCCACACCAGAGGCAGGCGCGAAGCTGCTTCCGGCAAGCAATCAGGCCGTACTTTGGAAATTCAACGTCTCATTGGCCGCTCCTTGCGCGCAGTCACTGACCTTGCCTTATTGGGAGAACGGCAAATAGTACTGGATTGTGACGTATTGCAAGCAGATGGCGGAACCAGAACTGCCTCTATCACCGGCGCATGGATTGCCTTAAAATTGGCGACCATGGGGCTGGTGGAACAAGGTTTACTTGAAACCGATCCCGTATTTGATCAGGCCGCTGCCATTTCCTGCGGAATCTGGCAGGACATGGCGGTTTGTGATCTTGATTACGACGAAGACAGCACCGCCCAGACCGATGCAAATTTTGTTCTGTCCGCAAGCGGCGGCTTAATAGAGGTTCAGGCCTCTGCTGAAGACCGCCCAATGAGCAAGCAAAATTTCTCGCAAATGATGGAATTGGCTGAACAAGCATCAAAACGACTGTTTGATATACAGTTGGCAGCATTAAAATAACCCGGCAGATTTCGTCACTTTTTCTTTTCCTGTGCCGGTAAATTGTATAGGGTCTGCAAAATTTTAATGGGGGGATAGTTAAAATGGCAGACAACAAAACCGGACAACAGGCTGATCAAGAGCACCAAACAGGCATACTTGGTGCAATTGAACGCGCTGGAAACAAGCTTCCTGATCCGGTTTTCTTGTTTTTCTATTTGATCTTCGCCTTAATGGCAGTCTCTGTAATTGCGTCAATGCTTGGCCTGACAGCCACATTAAACGATCAGATATTGTCCGGCATGGGTCAAGCCAGCCTTGACCGCTTTGGAATCAAGGATGATGGCATAATTTCTGCCATTAGTTTGATCTCCGGCCAGAACATCCAGCGCCTGTGGGTGGAAATGCCAAAAACCTTTACTCACTTCCACCCGCTTGGTTATGTTCTGGTGGTGATGCTAGGCGCCGGTGTTGCCGAACGCTCAGGGCTTTTCTCCAGCGCCATGCGAGCCGCCGTTAGCGGTGCCCCCACCTTTTTACTAACACCGGCAGTTGCCTTCATTGCCATGGTTGGCAATCATGCTGCCGATGCTGCCTATGTGGTGCTTATTCCTTTGGCTGGTGTATTATTTGCCTCTGCCGGACGCCACCCGCTGGCTGGTATTGCCGCTGCATTTGCCGGCGTTTCCGGTGGCTTTTCAGCCAACATCACCCCCGGTCAGCTTGATGCGCTGTTATTCGGTATCACCCAACAGGCCGGTGAAGTGCTGGTTCCGTCATATGAAGCCAATATTGCCGGCAATTGGTATTTCATTCTGGCAATGACCTTTATTTTTATGCCGTTGATATGGTTTGTAACCGATGTATTGATTGAACCTAGGCTGGGCAAGTACAAGGCCGAAGGCGATGCAAAAAACTCTGTAGCCGAAAAGAACCAGCCTTTAACTCCGGAGCAAAAAAAGGGCCTGCGTCATGCCGGTATTGCCTGTTTGACGGTTACCGGGTTTTGGCTATTCATGACCTTTGGCCCCGGCACTCCATTGATTGCAGATGAAGGGGCTGGTGCTGACAGCGATCTTGTTTTGCAGATGCGGCCCCTGTTTCAGTCTCTGGTAGCTGCGTTTTTTATTTTGTTTCTTGCCGCCGGTTGGGCCTATGGCAAGGCCGCAGGAACGGTCAAGGAAAAACAGGATGTTGTGCGCATGATGACCGATTCCATGAAAGACCTTGGCTATTACATGGTTCTGGCTTTTGCTGCTGCTCACTTTGTGGCCATGTTTAACTGGTCAAATCTTGGCCTGATATCTGCGGTTCATGGCGCAGAAGCCATTGAAAAATCCGGGCTGCCATTGCCAATCCTGCTTGGCCTGATCGTATTGTTCTCAGGCCTGATTAACCTGTTTGTAGGTTCAGCCAGCGCTAAATGGGCCTTGCTGGCTCCGGTACTGGTACCAATGTTAATGCTGCTTGGGGTCAGTCCCGAAGGTGCAACCGCCGCCTATCGTGTGGGCGATAGCGCCACCAATATCATTACGCCTTTGATGGTGTATTTCCCGCTTATTCTGGTGTTCTGCCAGCGCTGGAAACCTGACTTTGGCATTGGCAGCCTTACTGCGATGATGATCCCTTATTCTATCTGGATTATGATTATCGGGCTGGTTTTGATGATGTTGTGGGTGTTTCTCGGACTTCCCCTTGGCCCCGGTGCAGAAGTGATCTATTCCCTGCCGGGGGCTTAAAGTCTGGGCCGGGGGCTTAAAGCCTTAACACAAATTGTCCGGTAAAACAGTTGTGAAAGCATCTCGTCTGAGCTTTCTGCTTATTCGGCTGCGTCTTTTTCCTCTATATCTTCTTCAAACATAAGCAGCTCTCCGGGCTGGCATTTTAGTTCCCGGCACAGAGCCTCCAGCGTTGAAAAACGCACGGCTTTTGCCTTGCCGGTTTTTAAGATAGATAAATTGGCCATGGTCACACCGACCCGGTCGCACAACTCGGTCAGTGACATGCGTCGATCCAGTAAAACCCTGTCCAATGTAACACGAATGGCCATATATATCCCTAAATGGTCAGTTTTTGTTCCTGGCGCAATTTTGCACCTTCACGAAATATCTCGGTTAACACAATCAACACGATAACCGCCATCCACAAAGACCAATTGATATGAAATTCTCCTTTTAGGCCAGCCAATGCACCACCAAACCATTTCTGGGCCATCAGCGCCCCTGAGGAAAATCCCATATTCAGAACCTCAAATACCACCAAAACTATCCAAATAGTACGCATATGCACTGCATTTTCCGGCACAAATGGATCACCTGCAATAAGTGTTGCAAAAATTTTCCGCAATCGGCTGATAACTGTTTGAGCAGCCAATACAAAAATGGCAAACATAATTGCAAACGGCCAGACCAAAGCCGGAGGAGGGGCCTTCGCCACCCAGCTTAAATCATAAAACTGATCCACGATCAGTGCAGGAATGCCAAACAAGAACAACAAGGCCAGAGCAATCCACAATGCCCAGCTCAACACCCCAAGTCCGGCGTCAATGGCAACGGTAATTGAATTTTTGCCCAATGCCTTCACAAAACCATACCTTTTCATAACAGACCATACGGTGCAGAATGAACTGCTGGCTAATAAAGCCTGAACATAAGACCATTGTTGTTATTCGATAAGGCTATATCGAATAACAATCAAGATAAACTTAAAAAGAAGCAACGGAAAAAACAAGCATATGCCCCAGATACCAACAGCAAGGAAAATAAGCCATATCGTGGTTGCCAGCCATAATTCCGGCAAGATAACTGAAATAGCTGATTTATTGCAGCCATTGCAAATAAAGGTGCAAAGCGCACTGGATATGGGGCTTGGGGATATTGAGGAAACCGGATCTACCTTTGAGGAAAACGCCATATTAAAAGCAAAAACAGTGGCCGATGCTAGCAATTTGCCCGCGCTTGGTGATGATTCAGGATTGATGGTGGATGCATTGGGTGGTGAGCCGGGCATCTATACCGCACGCTGGGCGGAGCGCCCCGGACAGCCACGCAATTGGGAATATGCCATGGGCAAAGTGGCGCAAAAGCTACAAGAAGCAAAAGCTACAAGCTGGTCGGCAAAGTTTGTTTGCGTTCTGGCTCTGGCACAGCCCGACGGACAAATTGCAGTGGAGCGCGGAGAAGTGGCTGGTAAGCTTGTATGGCCACTTCGAGGCAGCAAGGGCTTTGGGTTTGATCCCATGTTTGTGCCCACCGGCCACAAGCAAACCTTTGGCGAAATGGATCCTGTTGCAAAACATCAAATCAGCCACCGCCACATGGCTTTTCAAAAACTCTTGCGCAATCATTTACAATGAAACGACAAATACCTGCCCTGCTTGGTCTTTATATACATTGGCCCTATTGCTCCCACATCTGTCCTTATTGCGACTTTAACGTCCGCAGGGATCGGGGCCGGGACACGGATTTTCTGGTGGATGCAATAATTGCAGATATTACCGGCAACGCACTGCGTATTGATGAGCCACGCGCCTTGACATCTCTGGCATTTGGCGGTGGCACCCCATCAAGATTACAGGCATCACAAATCAGCAGGATTTTGGATGCGGCAGAACGCGAATTTGGCTTTCTGCCAGACATTGAAATTTCACTGGAAGCAAACCCTGCGGACAATCAAGGCGATTGCTTTAGGGATTTTGCCGCGCTGGGAATAAACCGTCTGTCTCTTGGCATACAGTCCCTAAATGCACAGGAGCTTCAGTTTCTGGGCCGCGACCACAGCCCCGAAGAAGCGCGCCGGGCTCTTGATGCCGCGGCCAAACACTTTTCCTCGGTTTCCGCCGATTTTATTTATGGTCTTCCCGAGCAACAGCCCCATCACTGGCAAAAAAGTCTACAGGAGATTATGGCTTTGGGTCTGGAGCATTTGTCATTGTACTGCCTGTCAATTGAACCACGAACCGTATTTGCCAAGCGTCATAAACAAGGGCTTTTGTTCCCGCTTGAGGATGACTTGGTGGCGGATCTTTATCAATGCGCACAAAACATGGCTGCAGAACACAGGATGAATGCCTATGAAACTTCCAACCATGCTGCCAGCTTATCTGCACGCTCTGTACACAATTTGCTGTATTGGCAGGGCGATGACTGGATAGGTGTCGGGCCCGGTGCCCATGGCCGGTTAAGCATACAAGGTCAGCGTCAGGAACTGGCTACATATTGCCGACCACAAGACTATGCAAAAGCAGTGTCTGAAAACGGGTGGGGCATACAGGTGCAAAATGCCTTGACCCCGCTTGAGGATCTTGCAGAGCGAATAGTGCTGGGCTTGCGGCTAAGAGACGGTATTCATCTTGAACAATTACAAGACAGGGCTGGCGCCAGCGTTTCAAGGAAAAACCTGAATGAACTTGTTGCAGGCGAGTTTTTACGCCTAAATAATCATTACCTGCAAGCAACAGAGCCCTTGCTGGTTGATCGTATTGCCAGTGAATTGTTGTGTTAATATTCCCAAGCGGCCCGAATAACTAACAGCTTGTTTCTAGAACCCTTCTGGCTCAAATGCTACCGGCGCCGGGTCAAGCACTTCAAACCGGCCTTTGCGCATTTGGTAAACGGCCAGGGAATGCTCAGCAAGACCATCAGCCGAAAACCTGAACAGCCCTGTTGCACCGGCAAAACCCTGCCTGCGTTCAAGCTCGTCTATCCTGATGTACACTGTACCATCTGCGGTAATTTCTGTTATCGCAGCGGCTGTGCGCACAGCATCATAAGTAAGGGGCGCAAGCCGCAAGGGCTTTTCTCCAAAAATACGAACAAAACTTGCGCGAAAAGCATCAATAGACGGTTTTGCCGGGCCCACAAACCAGCCGCCATTTAATGCTGGTTCACGGTTTAGTTTGTCATCAAACCACTGTCCTGTACCCAAAAACCTGGTTTTACGCGGGTCCACATCATAATAAGGCAAAAGCGGAGCTAAAGATTGCAGTCGCAGACCACCTTCAGCAATTAAAACGGCACTATATGGTAACTCAAACACAAATTCAGGATCCAAAGCAGGATCACCAACGCCACCTTCTTCACGCCATATCTGTAACAACTCTTCACGTTCTTCCGCATGAGCCAGTTTAGCGATGGGGGCGTTTTTTGGCCCGTTCTCTCCGGGGTAAACAGCAACCTCCTTCAACTCAGCACCATTGATCAGTGTCTGGATTTGCATGGAGCTTTCCACGCGGTCACCATATTTGCTTTTATTGCGTAACAAGGCAAAGGAGATGTGTCCTTGCATCACGGAGTAACTAATGATTCTGGCTATTTCTATTTCAGGGCGGAAATTCAATAAATAAACGCCATCTCCTGCTACTGAAGCATCCGTAGAAAAGGCAATAACTGGAATATTTGCGCGGCTTGCTTCTTCTGATACTCCCGATACTGCCGCCGACAAAAGCGGGCCAACAAAAATGTCCGCTCCATCGACAATTGCGGAACGCGCAGCCTCAACAGCTCCATGCCGGGTGCCGCCAGTGTCCTTGGGGATCAGAACCAGTCGCAAATCACCGCCTTCAATCACGGCCATCTGAGCTGCATCAAGCATTGAATTGGCCTGCGCTCGTACCCCGGAGTTTTTGGCAGAAAACGGCAATAGCAAAGCAATGCGCACCACATCCCGGCCTTGCATATGCGGCATTAACAGCTTGCCGCCCAGCCACGGGCTTGGCTGATATGCCGGGGGCGAAACCTCAGAAGATGGTTCCTGCGGGCTAGTTTGAGAAGGTTGACCCTGCTGGCTTAAAATCGGGCCTTGTGCTTCATTTGTGGCACAGGCAACCAGAAAAATCGGAAACAGTAAGGCAAGACAAAGCAATCTTGCGCTGATAAGCCGTGGATTGAGAGACATTTTTGTTCCATACTTAACAATCAGAACTCTAACGATAGCGGCCCCGAATGTCAGAAGCAAATATTGTAAGCAAAAAATGGCAAGAAGATGTCACCTTGTCCAGCGGCTCGCTGCCTGCGGGACTGTATCTGGTGGCAACCCCCATTGGTAATTTACGGGATATTACATTGCGTGCCCTTGATATACTGGCTTGCGCTGATTTGATTTTGGCTGAGGATACACGTCATTCCAAGCGGCTGCTTGAAAAATATATGATCAGCACCCCCATGCGCCCCTATCATGAACATAATGCTGCCAGAACACTGCCTGTCATATTGGCGGCACTGAATGAGGGACAGGCAGTGGCGCTGATCAGTGATGCAGGAACCCCTTTGGTTTCAGACCCCGGTTTTAAGCTGGTGCGAACTGTTGCCGAAAATGGCCATGCCATCATTCCAATTCCAGGAGCATCGGCAGTATTGGGTGCGCTGTGCGTATCGGCCCTGCCTACCGACAGGTTTTTGTTTGCAGGCTTTGCGCCGCCCAAAACTGGGGCCAGACAGAAGTTTTTCAAGGAACTTGTTTCTGTACCCGCCACATTGATCTTTTTTGAAGCGCCGGGACGAGTACTGGTCAGCCTAAAAGATATGCTTGCCGTATTTGGGCCGCGCCCTGCGGTATTGGCACGCGAACTCACCAAAATTCATGAAACCGTGATTCGCACATCGTTACCTGATCTTATTGAACAGGTTTCCTCACAAAAAATTCGCGGCGAATGTGTTCTGGTTTTAGGTCCACCGGCAACCGGAACGGCTACATTAAGCGAACAGCAAATTGACGCAGCACTAATCGAGGCTCTTGGCCGGGTAGGGGTCAAACAGGCCGCAAAGGATGTGGCAAATATTTGTCAAAAGCCTGCGCGGGAATTATACGCACGGGCTGTTAAGCTGCAGACCCCGAATGATGCATAATCATAGCAAAACCTCCCGGCGCCAGCGCGCAGAGAGACGAGGCCGTCGCGGTGAAAGAATTGCTGCTCTTTGGTTAATGCTCTGTGGCTACCGGATTTGCCAAATGCGTTATCGCAACCGCGCTGGAGAAATAGATATTATAGCGCGCCGGGGAAAATGGCTTATATTTGTGGAGGTAAAAGCCCGCGCCAAAGGAGCCAGCGCTTTTGATGTCTCCCGGTCACAGGCGGATAGAATGATACGGGCCGCCAACCTGTACCTGGCAAAACAACCGCTATCAGCGCACATGGAAACCAGATTTGATCTTGTCTTGCTTGGGAATTGGCGCTGGCCTCAGCATATTCAGGGCGCGTTTTTTGATGATAGCTGGGGCGGCAGATCAATCACTTAACTTTTTTTTCGTAAGGTTTTTGCTACTGATTCGATTTTGTCATTGGAACCAAGGCCATGCGTAAACTGCTAATTATATTATTGCTTGGAACAACTCCGATTTTAACTTCCTGCGTTGTTGGTGCCATTAGTGGCGCAACATCAAAGCAGCGCTCTATTGGACGAAGCGTTAATGATTCCAGCGCCACTATTTCGCTAAACACCAGACTACGCAGGCACGGTGGCATGAAAGGCGTTAGCGTAGAAGTTGCTGATGGGCTGGCATTATTGGCCGGATTTGTACAAACCCCTGAGCACCGCCTTGATGCAGAGCGCATTGCATGGAGCGCACCCAAGGTAATTAAGGTTGCCAATGAGATCGAGGTTCGTAACTCCAAGGGCTGGTGGTCTGGAGCTAAAGACCGCTGGATAAGTACACAGGTGCGTACCCGCATTTTTGCTGATCAGGCAGTAAGATCTACAACCATCAATATAGAAACTCGAAACTCAGTGGTTTATTTGCTAGGCATTGCCCGCTCTCAAGGCGAAATAGAGCGCATTGTTTCTCATGCCAGATTAACCCCAAATGTCAAAAAAGTAGTCAGCTATATGGTAACGCCGCAAACCCGCGATCAGGAAATTATTCCTGCAAAGCCACAAGAAGAATTATTGGGCGGCCCGGACGATAGCTCATAAAGCTAAGGCTTGCGCCTATCGTGGCACCGGCTTACTTACATCGACAGGAAATAACATAACGGACATATGCCAATGCCCAGACAACTGACTATTGCAGTGCAAATGGATCCTGTGGAACTGGTGGATATTGATGTTGATACCAGTTTTGCCATGATTGAAGAGGCGCAAAACCGAGGCCATAAGGTTTTTACCTATCAGCCGCAACATCTTTCCTATGTGGAAGGAAAAGTAAAAGCCAGAGTCCGTAGCGTTGTGGTGCAGCGAGTTGCAGGAAACCACGCAAAATCTGGCCCGGAACAGCTTATTGATCTGGCAGCGGATACTGATATTGTATTGATGCGCCAGGATCCGCCCTTTGACATGTCTTATATTACGGTGGCTCATCTTTTGGAACTGGTACAGGGCGAAACGCTGGTGGTTAATGATCCGGCATGGGTGCGGTCCAGTCCCGAAAAACTGTTTCCATTATTATTTGCTGAACTTATGCCTCCAACGCTAATCAGCCGGGACAAGAAAAGCATTGATGGCTTTCGGGCCGAATACAAGGATATCATCATAAAACCACTTTATGGCAATGGCGGAGCCGGTATTTTTCGCATTCAGGAAAATGACAGCAATTATTCTTCCCTGCTGGAAACATTTTTTGCCATTTCCCGTGAGCCAGTAATGGTGCAGGCGTTTCTGCCTGCTGTAACCAGCGGCGACAAAAGGATTATTCTGATTGATGGTGAGGTTGCCGGCGGCTTTAACCGTATTCCACAACCCGGAGAAACCCGGTCTAACTTGCATGTGGGCGGCACGGCAGCGGCTGTGGAGCTATCGCCAGCGGATCTAGAAATTTGTGCCAGAATTGGCCCGGAACTAAAAAAACGCGGGCTGCTGTTTGTGGGTATTGATGTGATAGGCGGTTATTTAACCGAAATTAACGTCACCTCACCCACCGGAGTGCGCGAACTTGAAAAATTTACCGGGATCAACGCCATCAAACAGATGTGGAATGCCATCGAGGCAAAACTGGGTATGAACCCTTAAGGATCCGGTGCCTAAAGCTCCCGCTTTAGCTCTTTGACAGTAAAGCACTCAATCATATCACCTTTTTGCAAATCGTGATATTTTAGGAAGCCCATGCCGCACTCCTGTCCGGCGTTCACCTCCGGCACTTCGTCCTTAAAGCGTTTCAAGGTGGACAGATCTCCCTCGTGAATCACCACATCATCACGAAGCAAACGTACTTTACACCCGCGCTTTACAACGCCCTCAGTTACCCGACACCCGGCAACCTTGCCAAGTTTCGAAATATCAAAAACTTCCAGAATTTCGGCATAACCAATGAAGGTTTCCTTGACCTCTGGCGCCAGCAATCCTTCAAGCACAGCCTTAATGTCATCCAGCACATTGTAGATGATCGAATAATAGCGGATTTCCACCCCTTCTTGCTCGGCCAGCTCTTTGGCCTGCTTGCTGGCGCGCACATTAAAGGCAATCACCGGCGCATTGGAGCCTCGGGCCAATAGAATATCCGATTCCGTAATTCCGCCAACACCGGCATGAACTACTTTGGCCTGAACCTCATCATTACCAATTTTTTCCAGTGACTGCACAATAGCTTCTGCTGAACCTCGCACATCGGCTTTGACCACCATGGATACTTCGTCCACCGATTTTTCATTCAAGGCGCTCATCATCGCCTCAAGCGAAGCCATGGCATCCGGCGTAGCATTGGCTTCATCGCGTTCCTTGCGTTTGCGGTACTCGGTGATCTCTCTGGCTCGAGCTTCGTTCTCCACCACAGAGAATGGCTCTCCGGGCTCTGGCGCACCATCTAATCCAAGTATAACAACCGGCAAAGAAGGCCCAGCCGTTTTTAACTTCTGATTGCGCTCATCACTTAAAGCCCGAACCTTGCCCCACGCCTTGCCAGCGACAATTACATCACCACGCTTTAGGGTTCCACGGTTAACAAGGAGAGTGGCCACCGGCCCGCGCCCCTTATCAACCTGACTTTCAATGACTATGCCATCGGCAACACGATCCGGGTTGGATTTTAATTCCAGCAATTCAGCCTGCAATAAAATAGCCTCAATAAGCTCATCAAGTCCGGTCTTCTTTAATGCTGACACTTCACGGGCCTGAACCTCACCGCCCATGGCCTCAACAATTACCTCGTGCTGTAGCAAGTCCTGTAATACTTTGGTCGGGTTGGCGCCCTCACGATCCATCTTGTTAACCGCAACAATCATCGGAGCCCCGGCAGCACGGGTGTGATTTATGGCCTCAATAGTTTGCGGCATAACACCATCATCAGCAGCCACCACCAGCACCACAATATCAGTTGCATGAGCGCCACGCAGGCGCATTGCAGAAAACGCAGCATGGCCAGGCGTATCCAAAAAGGTGACTTTTTCTCCGGATTCCAACTTCACCTGATAGGCGCCAATATGCTGGGTAATTCCGCCAGCTTCACCAGAAGCCACATCGGTTGAACGTAAAGCATCCAGCAGGGATGTTTTACCATGATCCACATGGCCCATAATGGTTACTACAGGTGGCCGGGGCTTCATATCTGCCGGGTCATCCTCTTCGCCGATAAAGCCGTCTTCAACATCACTTGCCGCCACTCTGCGGACTGTGTGACCAAATTCCTCCACAACCAATTCTGCCAGATCCGCATCCATTTGATCATCACGTCCCAAGGTTTCATCTTGTGACTTTAAGTATTTGATCACATCGCGGGAGCGTTCTTTCATCCGCTGGGCCAATTCTTTGACCGTGATATGTTCGGGGATAACCACTTCGCGCTTTATTTTGTTTACCTTGGCACCATCACCCATGGTGCGCCGCATTTTTTCACGCTCACGAGCTCGGCGCATAGAAGCCAAAGATCTTTGGCGTTGACCGTCCTCATCACTCAAAATTGCCGCAATTGTTAACTTGCCCTGACGGCGTTTGGGTTCTGAGCGTGAGCGTACAGGCTTGGCCTCCACCCGTTTTTTCTTAATCCTGCCGCCAAATCCGGAGCCTGGCGCACGGGTTTCCTTTTCCTTGGCTGGCTTTTCTGGACGTGGCTTTGCCGTAACCGGTTTTACGCTTTCCGAATTTGCTGCCTCAAGCGCTGCTGCTGCTGCCTCTGCCTGTGCGATGGCTTGAGCCTCTGCTGCCAGTTTTTCCTGTTTAATTCGCTCAAGACGCTCTTGTTCCTCGGCAGCACGCTTTTGCCGTTCAGCCTCTTGCTCTTTGAGCTTTTGCTCTTTCTCGGCACTTTGCTCCCGCGCTGTATCCAAAGCTTTTTGCCTGGCAATATATTCAGCCTCTGAAAGACCCAGCGCCTTGGCTTTGGCTGCGGTTTCCTGTTCTGGTGTGATCGTAGGGGGTACGACAGGTTGAACTTTTGGGGCAGACCCAGAAGCGCCAATGATTCTCTTGCGCTTTTTTTCCACTACCACCGCTTTGGTGCGGCCACGGGAAAAGGTCTGGCGAACCATGCCCGGATTGCCACCTTTTAACGTGAAGGTTTTACGGCCTGAGCCGCCTTTACCATTTTCATCGCTCGCATCTGTCATGCGTTTTTTCCACAACCTGTTTCGATCACGAACAATTAGCGGGTTGTACGCCAAATTGTCCATCTCTTGCGCCGAAGGCCGATTAAACTAACGGTCTTGCGCCAAGATTCAACCGCCGATTTTTTCCCATTGCAAGGGAATGAGAGGGGTAAAGCCAGAAAGACGCTGCAATTGCAAGCCCAGATTTGACGCAATCGCACCCGAATGCATTAAAACATGGTTTGCATGGCTCTGGCCAAACACCTTACCCAGCTCCCCTGCATCAAAACACCCTACCAGCGGCACTTCATCCCAAACACCAAGGCAAAGCGCAAGAATTTTTTCACGACCACCTTCACTGCCATCTTTTGCCTCAATGATCCAGCCCGGTCTTGCTTTGCGAATCTCGCTCCGAACCTTTTCATAACCGCCAAGCAGATCACCAGACCGCCGGGCCAGTGCCATCAAATCAAGGCAGAACCTGCGTAATTGCAATTCCACCTGTTCTGCCAGATCAGCAGGCACGCAGGCATTTCGCTTAAAGCCACGCGAAAATACTTTTTTGCACGCCTGCTCAATACAGCTACGATCTGCCGTCACCCAAACTCCGCGACCAGGGGCCCTGGCATGAATATCTGGCAGAACCATGCCATCGTCATTGATGACAAATCTGAGCAGTTCAGCCGCAGGCAGAACCTGATTTCGTACAATGCACTTTCGCTCGCGCATGGCTCATACCTTGAGCACAGGCTCAAGCAGATGCCCCGGGAGAGACTTCAGAGGAAACATCAGAAGCCGCCCCGTCAGCCTCTGCTGAGACTTCCTGCTCAGCAGCCTGTTCGGCTAGCATTGTAGTATATTCCTCTTCTGTAATCCACCCGGCAGCGACCCTTGCCTGCATAATCATTGCTGATGCATCTTCAGAAGATAGCTTTTCCTTCTCAAGGATACCGGCTTCACGCACTCGCTCACCATCCTTGCTTTCAAACCAGCCTCGCAGATCATCTGGTACCAGACCGGCAAAATCCTCAAGAGTTTTCACACCAGCCTCACCAAGACGAACCGCCATTGACAGGTTCAGGAATGGCAATTCCAGCAATTTGTCCTCGACACCCAGCTCTTTGCAACGGGCATCGAGCTTGGCAGCTTCGGCAGATAAATACTCCCGGGCTCTGGTTTGCAATTCTGTGGCCGTTTCCTCGTCAAATCCTTCAATGGCGGAAATTTCAACCGGCTCCACATAGGCTACTTCCTCGGCGGTTTCAAAACCTTCTGCGGTCAACAATTGAGCAATCATTTCATCCACATCAAGCGCCTCCATAAAGACCTTGGTGCGATCATTAAACTCGCTCTGGCGACGCTCTGATTCCTGCTCCTCGGTCAAGATATCAATAGTCCAGCCAGTTAATTGCGAAGCAAGCCGGACATTCTGCCCGCGGCGGCCAATGGCCAGGGATAATTGATCTTCTGGAACAACCACCTCAACCCGCCCGGCTTCTTCATCCATAATTACCTTGGAGACCTCGGCTGGAGCCATGGCGTTTACCAAAAAGGTTGCCGGGTCTTCTGACCATTGAATAATATCAATTTTTTCCCCTTGCAGTTCCGAAACCACCGCTTGCACACGAGAGCCGCGCATCCCGACACAAGCGCCAACAGGGTCAATGGAGCTGTCATTGGAAATTACCGAGATTTTAGCACGGCTGCCAGGATCGCGAGCAACGGTTGGTATCTGGATGATACCGTCATAAACTTCCGGAACCTCTTGCGCAAACAATGCAGACATAAGTTTTGGATGAGCTCTGGACAAGAAAATTTGCGGGCCCCTGGCCTCTTCGCGAACTTCGTAAATATAGGCGCGGGTACGATCATTCACCTGCAGGTTTTCCCTGGGAATACCGTCATTCCTGCGAATAACACCCTCTGCCCGACCCAGATCAACAAACACATTTCCATATTCCACGCGCTTGATAATGCCGTTAACAACCTCGCCGACCCGATCCTTATACTCTTCGTATTGTCTGGCCCGTTCGGCCTCACGTACCTTTTGCGTAATTACCTGTTTGGCGGTCTGACTTGCAACCCGACCAAATTCCATTGGCGGCAATTCCTCGACAAATACGTGTCCCAGCTCGGTTTTTGGATCAATCTGTTTAGCTTCGGCCAATGACATTTCAGTGCTGTCATTTTCCACCTCATCAACCACTGTTACATTGCGAGTAAGCGTCAGCTCCCCGGAGACGGGGTTTATGGAGGCACGAATATCCAACTCCGAACCATATCGCGAACGAGCCGCCTTTTGCATAGCCTCTTCAATTGCTTCAAGAACAATGCTCTCAGGGATAGACTTCTCAGCAGCTACCGCTTTGGCAATTTGCAATAATTCAAGCCGGTTGGCGCTTACTCCGCTAATGCTCATTGGACAGGTCTCCTTTTTCGCCGGAGTGCTCATTGTGAGCTCCCGAACTGTGTTTCAATAATTCATCATTCATCACCAACCGGGCTTCACTCAGCCACCCAAAAGGTATGTATGTGGTTTCATCCTCGCCATCGAGGTCAATCAAAATGTGTTCATCTTCAACACCGGCCAGACGACCGCGAAACCGCCGGCGCCCCTCTATCATTCGGTCAAGCTCGATTTTGGCCAGCAGGCCATCACATCGGGAAAAATGTTCCGGTCTGGTCAGTGGCCGATCAATGCCAGGAGAAGAAACTTCCAGATTATACTTTCCGGCAATCGGGTCCTCTACGTCTATCAGGGCTGAAATTGCGCGGCTAAGCCTGGTGCATTCGCCAATGCCCAGCATGCCGTCACTTTCACGTTCTGCCATGATTTGCAGTATATTGTTCTTGTCACGTCCCATCAGGCGCACCCGTACCGGCACCAGGCCCATATCAGCGCAAACCGGCTCAATCAAAGCCAATACCCGTCGTTCAATTTCTGTTTTTGCCTGCACAAGTCACATCTATCTGTTGGTT
>JALSYJ010000024.1 GCA_027071965.1 Robiginitomaculum sp.
GCATTTCGTTTCGTGGTTACCCCGAATGTTGAACCAGATGATCAACATTCGGGGTAACCACGAAACGAAATGCTGAGCCAGTGGGCCGCTCGGTGATGCGTTCAACGGTTTGGTTAAAGTCAATCTTGTCAAACATACTGTTTATGAAGTGCAAATGCCTTTGACCTTTGCGCCGCTCTTTGAACTCAGGATAGGGGAGCTCAGGATAAGGTGCTTGCTTGTCGTTCATATGCCCGCTCTTTTGACAGGGTTCTTAATTGTTGTCAGCAATATAGGGCAATCTGGTTAATAATCAGTTTGGCTGGTCTGTTTTGCGTTTTGCCAGCAATTTATGTTTTTTTAGATAATGACGCATTTGATCATAGCTCAGGTTCAGCGCCTTTGCGCTTTTGCCAATATGTTGTTGATTGGCTCGCATGGCGCGGCGCAATAATACCCTCTCAAAGCGGTTGGTCTGCTCTATAAACGGTTTTGCCAAATCTGGCTCCGGCAAATTCATCGCCTGCCCGGTTTTGGTATTGCCGGTTTGGACTATTGCCGGAGTATCTGGTCGCCACGGGGAGCTAAAAGGGTCCAGTAAAATATCCTCAACAATAGTCTGTCCGAGCTCGTTTCTGGTGTAGGCATGACAAGTATTGCGCTCCACCACATTTTTAAGTTCACGAATATTGCCCGGCCAATGGTGTGTCATCAACACCTCCATGGCTTCCATTGAGAAACCGCCAAAAGGATTTTTTCCGGTTTCACGGGTTATGTTTTGAGCAAAATGCTGGGCCAAAATCGGGATGTCTTCCCAGCGAGCCCGCAAGGGAGGCAGGGTAACCACTTCAAACGCCAGCCTGTCCAGCAGGTCGGCGCGAAATTTTCCTGTTTGAACCTGTTTTGGCAAATCAAGATTAGTTGCCCCGATCAAGCGAACATCACAGCGCAGGGTTTTGTTTCCCCCCACCCGCTCAAACTCGCCATATTCGACAATTCGCAGGACTTTTTCTTGCACCCTTAAAGAAGCTCCGGCAATTTCATCAAGAAACAATGTGCCTTTGTTTGCCCGCTCAAAGCGTCCGATATAGCGTTTGGTTGCCCCGGTAAAGGCCCCGGCCTCATGACCAAACAGCTCACTTTCGAGCAGGGTTTCAGACAGGGCGGCGCAATTTACCGAAATATAGCTTTCTGCCCAGCGATTTGATAAAAAATGGGCCCGGGCGGCCATTAATTCCTTGCCGGTGCCCCGCTCCCCAATAATTAGCAGAGGCCGGTCAAGCCCTGCCGCTTTGGATATTCGATCCAGCGTGCTTAAAAATTCTACGGACTGGCCGATCAATGGCGGAAGCGCATCTTCTGATAACATCTGTGAATAATGCAAGATTTTCTGTGGTTTTCAATAAAAATAAGTGGTTTTCGCGTTATTGTGTTTGTGAATTAAGCTATCATCAAAATTTAATCAAATATAACATGTGGTTATGATTGCAGTGCAAACTGGCACGGTGCTTGCTATCTATTAACTAAACCGGCCTGTTACCGGCTATTTACAACCAGATTTAACAAGTGAGTAAAAAATGACAAAAAAATATGACCCTTACGAAGATGTAAGAGACCCAAGATCACAGGCGGCTGCCGATGACTGGCGCGAAATAACATCAAAATTCTGGCGCTATTTGCGAACCCGGCCGATGGAGTGCTGGGGTTTCTTTATTGCCGGCTTGTTGATTGGCGGCTTGTTATTTTAATGCAAGCCAACCGATTTGATACTTCTATATAAATCAGGAGAGAGATTATGGGTGTTTTTTCGCGAATGGGCGACATTATAAATTCAAATATTAATTCCATGCTGGAGCGGGCCGAGGATCCTGAAAAAATTGCTCGGCTGATCATTCAGGAAATGGAAGATACGTTAATTGAGGTGCGCACCGCAGCAGCCAGGGCTATTGCCGACAAAAAGGATGTTAGCCGCAAATTAGCCAAATTTAAGGCGTCTTGTGCTGAGTGGTCGGACAAGGCAGAACTGGCAGTTAGCAAGGGCCGCGAGGATCTGGCCAGAGGAGCGCTGCAGGCCAAAGCCAAGGCTGCTGGCATGGTTGAGGTTTTACTTAATGAGTTGGACATTATTAACCAGGCCATTGATAAGGCTGAATCGGATATGGCAAAACTTCAGGACAAGCTGGATGAGGCCAAGGCCAAGCACAAAGCCTTGTTAATCCGCGCAGGCACCGCGCAAAACAGGCTAAGGGTGCGTGAAACCGTTGCTGATCACAAGATCGAGGATGCTTTAAGCCGCTATGCGGCGTTGGAGCGCAAAGTCGATGAGCTGGAGGCCCAGGCAGATGCCTTTGACCTTAATCAGGCCAAAAGCTTAAAAAGCCAGTTTGAGGAGCTTGAGGGTGAAGAAAGCGTCGAGCTTGAACTATCCGAATTAAAAGCTCAAATGGCCAGCAAACATAAAGCCAAGGCCAAAGCTAAAGCCAAAGCGTAATCCGCATATGGCCATTAAAAAGAGAGAAGTTTCATGGAAGAGCTAGCTATCATATTTACCTTTATTCTGGCTGTGGTGTGGATTGTTTTTCACCATATTACAAAATGGGCAGAGGGTAAGGGCTTGTCGGCTGAGGATGAGCACATGCTTGAGGATTTGTGGCGCAGTGCCCGGCGGATGGAAAGCCGAATTGTTTCCTTGGAGGCAATTTTGGATGCCGAGCAGCCAGATTGGAGAAAAAAAAATGAGGAATAATGAGTATTCAAGACCACCTAATCCACACCGTTTGTATCGTAACAAGCTAAATGGGGTTTTGTGTGGTGTTTGTGCTGGTTTTGCCGATTATTTCAATATAGACGTTATTTTGGTTCGCATTGGCTGGTTTGTGTCAATTTTTATTCTTGGGCCGATTTCAATTATTGCATATTTTGTCGCCTGTCTCTTTATGCCGGTGCGCAGCATGGGCCTGCAGGCAAATTTAAGACCGGATGAAGATGCGTTCTGGCGGGCGGTGGAAAAACACCCCTCTACCACATTTTCGAATTTGCGGTATCAGTTCCGGGATATGGATGATCGACTGGCCGATCTTGAGCGCTCTGTCACTTCAAAGGAATGGAAATTGCGCAGGGAATTTCGGGATTTGGAAAGCTAGGATCATATCCAAACAGCTTCCAATGCTAAAGCTTTACAACGGGGACACTCATGTTTTTTAAAACACTTATCATATCTGCTACTTTGCCATGGCTGGCCAGCTCTGTTGGTGAGCTGGAGGCGCCCGGCAAAAATATTGACGCGCCTCTGGAACAACAGGCTCTTGCCACTTTATGCCTTGGGCCAATGACGCTGCAAATTGCGCCTAAAGATCGGGGGGCCTTATTGTTGGCCTTTGGGCAAGGCGGTTGTTCTCAAGAAAAGGATAAAAGCCTTCTTGGCCTGCGCTTAGGGTCCATAGTTCGAGCAGAGACCGCTAAACCAGCCTCAGGTTTCTAAGGGTTACATTTTGAACCCAAAACCGCGCTCAAGTAGCCGCTAGGCGGTAGGACACAGAAGAGCTTCCCACTTTTGCTAAAAATGCAAATCCTTGTTTATCGCATTTTTGGCCGCAAAACCCGCGCTCAAGTAGCGAGGCTTGCCGTCGCGGTAGCGCACAAAAGAGTCCTCAACTAGCCGCTAGGCGATAGGACACAGAAGAGTTTCCCACTTTTGCTAAAAATGCAAATCCTTGTTTATCGCATTTTTGAACCGCAAAACCCGCGCTCAAGTAGCCGCTAGGAGGTAGCGCACAAAAGAGTTTCCCACTTTTGCTAAAAATGCAAATCTTTGTTTATCGCATTTTTGAACCGCAAAACCGGTTCCCACTTTTGCTAAAAATGCTTTAGCTCACAGCCGTTACCGATAATTCGCGCATTTGCGTATTGGCAATGGCCAGCTTGGCAAGTGTCCACTGCCCCTTGTCAAGCTCCGCCAAAGCGGTCTGGGCGTGCTCTACAGCAGAGGCATTGACATGAGAAAAAGATTCCAGCGCGTTTTTAGCCCAGGCACGAGTTGGTTTTTGTTTTCCCTCTACCAGACCGTTAGACAACAGCGTAATATGGGACATGGCCGCACGGGTAAGGCGTTGCTGGGCGCGATAAAAGTCCTCGATCAGCCTGCGAACCGCCAACCTGTCCCAATGATCGGCGGCATGTAAGGTGCTGGCGGCACCGCGCAAGCGATCAAACCAGAACACATCCCCAAACCCATGATACAGGCAGGCCACAGAAAGCAGCGGCCAGTCTTCCTGTGCGGACAAATCAATTATATCGCTTGCAGAAACCAGGGTGCGTAAATCAGCGATTTCTTTGGAGAGGGCTTTGGGAACACCTGAATCAATTAGGCTGTTTGCCCGCGATTCGGCTTTCTCCATTTCATACTGGGATAAAAATTTATTGATGTTCTTTGACATTGTTTCAATGCCCGGGCGGTAGGTTTCAAACAGCCCGCCAAGACCGTTCTTTAGCACGTCCGGGTGCCGGGCCATCCAATAGCTTTTACGGCGCAACACGCCCATGATCTCATAGTGTGCATGATAAACAGATTTTGCCGGTATTTTGTTGTCAAGGGCATTTACTCTGGCAACCAGTTCTTCATAGCCAAACAATTCACGAACGCCCTCAAAACAAAGCGCCGCTGTATTTGCATCAACCCCAGCACTGCCGCATAAGCGATAACAAAAGGTCGGGCCGCCGCGATCAAGCATGTCATTGGCAAGCATTGTGGCAATGATTTCCCGGTGCAGCCGGTGATGCTCGCGCTCTTGCTTAAAGTTCTGAACATTTTTTGGAAAATACTGCAGTAGTTTTTTGGCAAAATGCGGATCATCAGGGGCAGATCCTGCGATCAGGTCTTCGACCAAAGTGTTTTTGGCATAAGCCATTAGCGTCGCAATTTCAGGCCTTGTCATGCCGGGGCCATCAGCATAACGCGCAGAGATATGGTCGGCATCCGGCAGGGTTTCAACCTCCCGATCAAGACGGTCTTCGGCCTCTAAATGATCCATAAAGCGCCCATAGGCGTCCATGTCAGCCTGTCCGGTTAATTCAGCCAATGACAGGGTTAGGGTCTGCTGATAATTGTGCTCCAGAACATTTTTCGCCACATCGTCGGTCATGCTGGCGAGAATCTTGTTCCGTTCCTCTATTGATATTTTTTTGGCCTGTACGGCGCTGTTCAGCAAAATTTTCAAATTAACTTCATTGTCTGAAGTATCGACGCCAGCGGAATTATCAACAAAATCAGCGTTAATACGGCCACCATGACAGGCAAAAATAATCCGCCCCTTTTGCGTAATGCCCAGATTTGCGCCTTCGCCTATTACCTTGGCGCGAACTTCGTCAGCATTTACCCTGATTGCATCATTGGCTTTGTCGCCGACTTCCCAGCTTTGTTCTTCTGCGGATTTTATATAGGTGCCAATCCCGCCAAACCACAATAATTCCACATCAGCCTTTAACAGGGCTGTCATAAGCTCTACTGGTGTGGTCTCGCCTCCGGACAGTCCGGTTAGCTGTCGCATCTCTTTGGAAAGGGGAATGGATTTGGCGCTGCGTGAAAAAATGCCGCCGCCTTCTGAGATTAGTTCTGTGTTATAGTCCCTCCAACTGGATCGCGGCATATCAAACAGGCGTTTTCTTTCATTCCAGTTTGCATCCAGCTCCACCGGGTTTGGATCAATAAAGATATCCCGATGATCGAAGGCAGCTATCAATTTGATTTTTTTGGATAAAAGCATTCCATTGCCAAAAACATCGCCCGACATATCGCCAATGCCGATAACTGAAAAAGGCTCAGTTTGGGTGTTTTTTTCCATCTCCCGGAAGTGACGTTTTACCGCTTCCCAGGCGCCTTTGGCGGTAATTCCCATTTTTTTGTGGTCATACCCAACAGAGCCACCGGATGCAAAGGCATCGCCCAGCCAGAAATTATACTCTTCGGCCAGAGAGTTTGCGATATCGGAAAATGTTGCGGTTCCCTTATCAGCAGCAACCACCAGATAGGGGTCTTCATCATCCCAGATAACAGTGTTGTTGGGATGTATTACAGCGCCATCGCCAGAAAGGGTGTCAGTAATATCCAAAAGCCCCCTGATAAAGGTTTTATAGGAACGAACGCCCTCTTTCATGAAGGCTTCACGGTCATCAGGTTTTGGAAGCAGTTTGGGAAAAAAGCAGCCCTTGGAGCCAACAGGCACAATTACCGAATTTTTTACCTGCTGCGCTTTTACAAGCCCCAATACTTCTGTGCGAAAGTCCTCCCGCCGATCTGACCAGCGCAATCCGCCCCTTGCCACGGGGCCAAAGCGCAAGTGCACCCCTTCAACCCGTGGTGACCAGACGAATATCTCCCGATAGGGCTTGGGCGCAGGAAGTGTTGCAAGTTCGCGACTGGCGATTTTGATTGAAATCCGCTCCAATGGCTCGCCATTGGCGTCGGTTTGATAAAAGCTGGTGCGGTAAATAGCACATATTAAACGCATTAAACGGCGAAGCACTTTATCATGATCCAGGCTGGGAACCGAGTTTAAAGCCTCGATAATTTCGCCAAGCAGTTTTTCCTGTTTGCTTTGTCGTGCGCTTATGGATTTTCGGCCATCGGGACGGAACCGAATTCTGGCTAACTCAAGCAATAGCCGGGCGATTTGCGGGTTTTCCACCAATGCTTCTTCTTGCACATATTGGCTGGGATCAAGGCCGGTTTGCTGCCGGTATTTTGCGCAAGTACGTAAAAACGCCACAGAGCGCCAGCTTACGCCCAAAGATAAAATAAGCTGATTGAAGCCGTCATTTTCTGACTTACCACTCCAGATAGCCACAAACGCATCTTCAACAGGCTTTTTGATCAGTGATAAATCCACAGTTTCGCCATCGGCACGAACCATTTCAAAAACATGAACCCAGACTATCTCTTGCTGTTTCCGCTTTACAGGATAGCTGGCTTCACTGACAACGTTTAGGCCCATTTCCTCAAACATCGGCATAACTGAGGACAGATTCAAACTTTCACCGGCGCGAAACAACTTAACCTGAATCACTGATGGTGGGTCGTTTTCCAACTGGTAAATATTGGCAAGCAGGCCGGAGCTTTGATCAAGTTTTTCTATTATTAAAATATCATCCAGAGCCTGCCGTGCGGAAAAAGCTTCACGATAAGCCACCGAAAAGGCTTCGCGATAGGTTCTGACCCGCGAGTGCAGCCGCCTGGAAAGCGCCGCCTCTCTGGCTCTGGTTTCCAGACGATCATGCCAAGACCGCGCCATTTCAACCAGTTTTGCCTCCAGGTCATCCAGATTTGGCCTGGAGTGGTTTTTTGGATCCAGCCCGATAATAAAATGAACCCGTGCCAGTGGGCCATCACCAAAATGTGGATAATAAGCAGACAGTCGGCCACCATATGCCTTTCGCAACATTTCGCCGACATTCTGGCGCATCTGGGTATTGTAGCGCTCACGGGGCACAAATACGAAAACCGAAACAAAGCGATTAAACCGATCATGGCGCACAAATAATTTCGGCCGTGGCCGATCAAACAAATGCAAAATTCCACGAGAAATTTCCAGCAATTCCTCTTCGGATATTTGAAACAACTCATCGCGGGGATAGTTTTCTACGATATTCTGCAAACGCTTGGTGTTATGGGTGCCAGCCCCGCGTTTTGCCCGCACCAATACTCGCCGGACTTTTCTGCGAATTAAGGGCACGTCTCTGGCCATCCGGTCATAAGCCTCAGCAGTAAACAGGCCAACAAAGCGGGTTTCCCCGATCACCTGCCCATCTTCATTCCAGCGTTTTACACCGATATAATCCATATATACCTGACGATGCACTCGCGAGCGCAGGTTTGATTTGGCGACCACCAAGGGGGTTGGATTGTTTACAAAATCCTTTATGGCCGGGGTCAGCAGGGAAGGTTCTGAGGCCCGCCGCAGAACATTTGCCTCTTCATTGCGCAAAATGCCAAGACTGGTTCCCTCAACAATATCTGGCTCCAAGGGTAGCAAATTTCCCTCATTATCAACAGGAAAGACATATTGCCTTGAGCCAAGGAACGCAAAATGCTCATCACGGAGCCAGCGCAGAAACTCAATACACTCAACCACCTCTTCTTCGGGGGCAACAGCCGGTGCATTGTGCAATTCCTCAATCGCCCGGTTCATGGCCTCGCGCATTGCCATCCAGTCGCCGGTAGCCAGAGCCACATCGGACAAGGTGGATTTTATTCCCTCTAAAACCTGTTCTCTAACCTCAGGGCTTAACGGCTCCATATAAACTTGAATTATTGATTCGCGAATCAGTGGCGCAGCATCTGATCTTGGGCCGGCATCAGAGCGCCCCAGATCAAATACCGGGTGGAACATGGCCCTTGTCTGCACTTCCAGACGAGTAAGCTCCCCCATGACAGAATCAACCAAAAACGGTTTGTCCCCGGTGACTATTTCCAGAATATCCCGTTCTATTTCACGGCCATCAGCTCCGGTGGCAGGAACGATTCGAACCAGTGTTTCTCCTGGCATTCTGTTTTCAGCAAAGTTCCAAATGCCAACGGCCAGATGCAAGACATCTTCCATTTCAAGGCCAAGCAGATCATCAGCTACCGCATTTTCCTGTATTCCAGAGAGAAACTGCCGAGCGGCTGGCGTAAGTTTTCCGTTTTTTTGAAAAACAGCTCCGGGTTTTTTAGAGGCTAAACCTAAAAATGCACTTGTCTCAAAAGCCAAGTGGCCGCCATTGGTTGCGCTCATAAAACCCTCCTGGATCGGCGCCGCCCCGAAGCCCCATGTTCCGGGGTGTTCTTACTGGTTGCAGGCAACCGGTAAGAACCGTCAGTTAATTACAGCAATAATCGGGTTCGGCCTGCTTCTGCAACCTTTATTTTAAGCGTTTTGAGGAGGCTTTTATAAAATCCGTGTGGGCCGCCAAACGGGGACAGTGTCTGGCGACCCACAAGACCGGATATGCGGGCTGGGACACGCACACAGGCCTTGCGTCAAACCGGATTATTTGTTCAGGTTAAGTGAACAAACGGCTCGATAAACAGTAGCAACACTGCCAGTAAGCAGTGACCACAACCATTATACGCCTGTGGGCGCTTAAAACCTCATTGTCTTGGGATTTTTTTGATTCTTTTGCGGATCAGTCGTTAGTTTTAATGCTTTTAATGCCCTTTTCGGGTTGCCCGTCCATAGAAAGTAAAATCGCAATCCATCTGGTGCCTTTGAATTGTGCCAGCACCAGCATGAGCATCACCGTAAGTGGTGCAGAAAGGAACATTCCGGGTATTCCCCAGATCGCGCCCCAAAGCGATAGAGATAAAATAACAACCAGAGTTGACAGGTTCATACTGTTTCCTTGCATTTTAGGTTGCAAAAAAGTTCCGATTGAGAACTGGAAAAACCCAACGCCGGTCAGAACTATTACAGGCTGCCAATAGGTTTCAAACTGCACCAAAGCAAACAGAACCGGTAGTACAGTGCCAACTATCGGGCCAATGGTCGGAACATAGTTCAGCAGGAAAATCACAAACGCCCAGAACAATGCCTGATCGATACCGACTGCCACCATAACAACCCACGAGCCAACAGCTGTTGCAGCCGCTGTTACAGTTTGCACCCACAGGTATTTCTCGATAGCTACCCGCATGGAGCCGGCCAGCCTGTTTGCTCTTTTTAGTTTTTCTGCTTCTGGAAACATGGCGGCAATTTTAGCTGGAAAATTGGACTGGGCCCCAAATAAAAACCCCACATAAACGGCAACAAACAAGGCGTCAGAGGTCAGGCTTTGCAAGGACTGGGCAATGGCACCGATTAGTCTGGCCGGATTGGCGCGGGCGAATAATTGGTCCAGTGTCGGGGCGGGCTGGGAGCTGAAAATTGCATATATACTTGCAGCCAGTTCATTTATGCGGGCAGCATAGGCATCTGAATTGCTAACCATTCCGTTGGCGGTATCAATTATGACAATGCCGATTATGATAATACACAAAGTAACCACAATCAGCGCCAGTGAAAGCGCAAACCAGCGTGGCAGAACTTTCAGGGTTTTTTCAATCAGATCGGTAAAGCCATCAATGATAAGCCACAAAAACACCGCCAGAGCAAATGGAGCCAATACTTCGCGGAACCAGTACAGACCAACAATTGTTGCAGCGCTGGCCAATAGTAAAATGCCGGTTTTGGTTGCGGTATCCATGTTTTCCCCGATATTGATTTTCAGGCAGATTGTCTTTTGCCAGACAAAACGCATATTGATCTTAAATGGCGGCAAACACAAGTTGGGAACAGGGGTTTCATATGATGGTTGCCAATATGCCTGAAATTGATTTTACCAGCGCCGCTTTTCGTCATCGACTGATCAATGGTGGTGGCCGTGGACAAGCTCTGGCCAGGGCTGTTGGTCTTGGCAAGGGCCGCAAGCCACAGATTGTTGATGCTACAGCGGGCTTGGGCCGGGATGGGTTTGTTTTGGCTCATCTTGGGGCGGAAGTGACCATGATAGAGCGTCAGGAAAAGGTGGCAGCATCTCTAGCCAGGGCTTTGCAATCTGCAAAAAACGCTGAAGCCCTGTTTGCAGAGCCGGCCCGACGCATTACGTTAATTACTGCTGATGCTATATCTGCTCTTGGCCCCCTGGATCCGGAAGTGGTCTATATCGACCCCATGCACCCGGCCCGCAGCAAATCCGCATTGGTAAAACAGCCCATGCGCGATTTAAGAAAACTTGTTGGCCCTGATAAGGATAGCGCAGAATTGATACTCGCCGCTTTGCGCTGTGCTCAAAAACGGGTGGTGGTAAAATGGCCAAGGAAAGCGGACTTGCCGCCAGCAATTGCAAAACCTTCTTATGAGCTAAATGGCAAAACCACCAGATATTGCATTTTTCTTGTTGGCAAATAGGCTTGAGCCTGCTTCCGGCGAAGGGTCACAATTCAGGGTCATTCTTAGGGGCAGCGCAAATTTCGCTGTCCCTTGAGTGATACTTGTAACACCCTGTAATTATACCAAAAAAGCACTGGATGGTAATAAACTGACCCTAAAATGACCCTTGATGATACAGAGTGACCCTTGAGGTGTGAGGATAAGTGCAAAACCTGCCCGCCCGCCTTAAAACCTGTTATAATTAAAAGGTTAGGATGTAGCGCATCCGATAAGTGCTCTTTGACAGGTGAATATGCTTTCAAGCCCAATAAATATAAGGGTTTTGCGTTTTTCTTTTTTGATCGGGGAGGCTAGGCAATGATAGGTTTACCGAATTTGCCGTATCTGCGTCGGACTTTAGGCGGTGGATAAGGCTTTTGACCCAAACTTTGTTTTGGGTGATAACCGCCCGCAGGCAGACTTGTTGTTAGCCGAATATATGAAGGTATGGATTACTTTGAAGCTCAACTGGAGCGGGCGATGAGATTCGAACTCACGACCTAAACCTTGGCAAGGTTTCGCTCTACCCCTGAGCTACGCCCGCATCCAATAGAAATTTCCGTCTGATCAATGGCAGACAGGCGCGCCTTATTGCGCAAACTCGCCGGCAATGCAAGACATGGTTTTTAAGATTTAACAGCTTTTGGAAAAATATATGCCTATTGATCGCTCAGAGCTTTTTGCTTTTCTCGATAATCTGGGCATTGCCCATAAAACCACTGAACATCGCCCGATTTTTACTGTGGAAGAAGGCGCTGACATAAAGGCCTACCTGCCCGGCTCTCACAGCAAGAACCTGTTTTTGAAAGATAAAAGGGGGCGGATGTTCCTGCTAAGCGCCCTGGATCAGACACAAATTCGTTTGAATCAACTCCATAAAGTATTGGGCTGCGCGCGGCTTTCTTTTGGCAAAGCGGAGCTGATGGAAGAGGTTTTGGGCGTCACCCCGGGTTCGGTTACGGCATTTGCCTTGCTAAATGATACTAAAAACCAGATCAGCTTTGTGCTGGATGCTGCTCTTTTACGCAAAAATCCGGTTAATTTTCATCCGCTGAAAAATGACGCCACCACTGCTATTAAGGCCAATGACCTGTTGCGATTTGCTGAAGCTACGGGTCACCCTGCGACTATTGTGGATTTTGCCGCAGATAAAGATGGGTTGCCCACTCTTGTTTTGCCTGATGATCCGGGCCATTTGTAAGCAGACAGTTTTACGTGAAGGCTAAACCGATGACCAACGAAGATAATTTTGATCCAAATGAGCTGATTAAAGATGGCTCTGATGCAACATTTATGACCGATGTGCTGGAGGCTTCCAAAACCGTGCCGGTGATTGTGGACTTTTGGGCTCCGTGGTGTGGGCCGTGTCGGCAATTGGGCCCGGCTTTGGAAAAAGTTGTGCAAAATGCCGCAGGAAAAGTCCGCATGGTAAAAATCAATGTTGATGAAAATCCCGGAGTTGCCGGGCAATTACAGGTGCGCTCAATTCCTGCGGTTTTTGCATTTAAGGATGGCAAACCGGTTGATGGATTTGCCGGTGCTTTGCCCACAAGTCAATTGCAGTCCTTTGTGGATAAATTAACCGGTGATATGGATGTGGACAAGGAGGTGCAGCAATTGGTTGATCGCGCCAACAAAAGCCTTGAGCTTGGCGATATGGGCGGTGCAGCACAGGATTTTGCTGCCGCCCTTGGCCTGAATGATAAAAGCCCGCAGGCTTTGGCCGGAATGGCGAGGGTTTATCTGGCAAATTCTGATCTTCAAGGGGCAAAAAGCGTTTTGGCCATGGTTGCCGAAGAAGATTTAAGTGATGCTTCGGTTAAGGGTGCGCAGCAGGCGCTGGAATTGGCGCAAAACGCACCATCTGATGATGAGTTTGGGCCATTGCTTGATGCTGTAAAGAACAACCCGGCTGACTGGCAGGCACGATATGCATTGGCCGAAGCTCTCTCTGGCACAGGCAAGGTAGAAGCCGCAATTGAAGAGCTGTTTGTCATTTTAGAAGCAGACCTGAACTGGAATGATCAGGCAGCCCGCAAAATGCTGCTAAAACTATTTGATGTGGCAGGTGCAACATCCGAGATAACGGCAGCGGGTCGTCGCCGATTGTCGTCGCTTTTGTTTAATTAGGAAAAAACCATGGTAAAGGATACTGAGCCGCGTAACCCGGATCCAAAACTGCTTGAGCTGCTGGTTTGCCCTGTTACCCATGGGGCACTGGTTTATGATAGGGAAAAACAGGAATTGGTTTCCAAAAAAGCCCGATTGGCATTTCCGGTTCGTGACGGCGTGCCGATCATGCTCGAAGAAGAAGCCAGACCTCTGGAAGATTAGGGTTTGAACCCTAGGGTAATTCACCACGCAACAGGTTTGGTAGCGGCCCGATGCCGCCTCCGGCCTCAAGGGCGAAAAACCTCCGGGCCGGGCCGATGGCATCTACAGCACTCATCCCCAGTCCGCGCAAGTGTCTGATCGGGGCAATGTCGTTGGAGAACAGGCGTACAAACATATCGGTTGCTGCCAGCAGGGATGCGTTGTCAAATCTGCGCCTTTGCTCATAGGCTTTCAGGGCGGTAGCATCATCTGTCGCCAGCCCGTTTCGCAAATTTCCTGCCAGTATATCGGCCAATACTGCGGCATCTCTTATTCCTGCATTAAACCCCTGTCCGGCAATCGGGTGCATGCCATGAGCTGCATCACCAACCAGAACCAGGCCGGGGGCTGTATATTGCTCCACTGCCATCAGGGTTAGCGGATATGCCCAACGCGGCCCGGTTGCGGTTAGTTTGCCAAGAAAATCTCCAAACCGGCGTTCGAGTTCCGCCTGAAAAAACTCGTGCTCACAGGTTTGCAAAAACTGGGCAGAAGCTGGCTTTTCTGTCCAGACCAGCGAACAGCGCCTGCCTGAGAGGGGCAAAATGGCAAAGGGGCCTGCTGGCAGGAAATACTCATGGGCAATGCCGTGATGATCATGCTCGTGCTCTACGGTGGCTACCACACCCCACTGATTATAGCCCCATTCATGCTTGCGAATGCCGGCAGCTTTGCGTAGGGGTGAGTTTCGCCCCTCTGCTCCGATCAGCAATTCCGTAATTAGCTCCTGCCCATTATCCAGCCTTATTTGCCATCTGGAGTGCTCTTGCTGTTTTTGCCTTATTCTGGCTTCCGGGATCAGGGTGATATTCTCGCTCTTTCGCGCTTGCGCCAGCAGAGCAATGCGCATATGGCGGTTTTCCACCATCCATCCCAAAGGCTCTCCAGCATCGGGCTCTTGCAGTTCATCGCGATCAAAATGCAGCAAATGCGGCCCCGGCCCGCCCCGGCGCAATCCGTCACCAGGACGGCCATCTGAGACTAAAATCTGGTTGATGGGGCCGATGTTTGTTGTAAGCTGCTTGCGCACGCCCAAGGCGTCTAACATTCGCATATTTGCAAATGAAATGGCTGAAGCCCGGCCATCGAATTTAGTTGCGAGCTGAGTTTCAAATGAGGCTGTATCCACAACTGCAATTCGCAAGCCGGCACTTTCAAGTGCCAGGGCAGTGGTTAGGCCCACCAGCCCACCGCCTGCGATCAGCGCGTCATATTTAGGTGTTCGTTGTTCCATGAGCGCAAATTAACCGGAATTCAGAAATAGGCCAGCCTGAAATCATTTGCTTTCATCTTTTCTCAAGCAAAATTAACTAAAGTTTACCAAGTACTGTTATTTTAGCCTGTTTTTATCGATTAGCGAGCAGTTGCATGTCGGAAATTTCATATAACCAACAGGCAGTTGGTATGAATTTCATACGAATGGTGCCATTGTCCATAAGGCGCAAGGCGCGCGGACTGGCTCTGTTTGGTCTGGGCGTTTTCCTGTTTGCCTCGCTTCTGGATCATGCGGCGCTTGACCCTTCATGGAATACTGCATCGGAGCAAGTAGCAACCAATGTGTTTGGAGCTCCCGGAGCCATAGTTTCCGATCTGGTTCTGCAGATATTTGGTTGGGGGGGCTATGGGTTTGCCGCCGGATTCTTCGTCTGGGGGGCTACCAGCATATTGCGCCCTGTACGGTTTCGTCTGTTCTCCCGGGGTCAGGTGTTTGCAGTAATTGGTGCTTCTTTGCTTTTGTCCGTCTCGGCATCATCCTTACCAGTGCCTGTGGCCTGGCCGTTTTCTACCGGCCTTGGCGGTTTGTTTGGTGATGTGATTTTTCTGCCTGTTCAAGGGTTTTTAGGGGGGCCGTTTGGAGGAACTGCCTTTGGGCTGTTGAGCTTTGGGCTGGCTGTAATCGGGTTTTTATGGGGCTTTGCCTTGCGAAAGGATGATGCGAGCAAAATTGCTGATGCCGCCTATGATGTTGCGCAAACCGTGCTTTTCTGGGCGCGGACCATTTTCAAAAAGCCGATATTAGCTTCTCCGCCTAAATCAAGAAAGCCCCAAAAACCGGCAGCCAAATCCAGAGCCGTAAAACCAAAAACCAAAGTGGCTCCGGTAAAAAAACGCAAGACAGGAGCGCGTGCGCAACAAGAAAAGCAGTTAAAAATGCCGTTTGTGAAGGCGGCAGATTTTGAGCTTCCCCATTTGGAATTATTATCTGAACCAAAATCCAGAAATCATGCGGTTGATGAGGCTGGTTTGCGTCAAAACGCTGAGCTGCTGGAGACGGTTCTAAACGATTTTGGCATTAAGGGCGACATTACACATGTTCAGCCCGGCCCGGTTGTCACCCTGTACGAACTTGAGCCAGCGCCGGGCTTAAAATCATCTAGGGTTATTTCCTTGTCTGATGACATTGCCCGTTCGATGAGCGCAATTGCCTGCCGGGTTGCAGTGATCCCGGGTCGTAATGTTATTGGGATTGAATTGCCCAATGCCCGCCGTGAAACGGTGTATTTGCGTGATACACTGTCCTCTGTTCAGTTTGAAAACTCCAAAGCAGCATTACCTTTGGCACTGGGTGAGAGCATAGCTGGAGATCCGTTTATTGCTGATTTGGCCCGGATGCCGCATATGCTTATTGCCGGAACTACAGGCTCGGGTAAGTCTGTGGGCGTTAATGCTATGATCCTGTCCTTGTTGTATCGACATGGGCCGGATCAGTGCCGCTTCATAATGATTGACCCCAAAATGCTGGAGCTATCAGTTTATGATGGCATTCCACACCTGTTGTCTCCGGTGGTTACAGATCCGAAGAAAGCGGTTTCGGCATTGCGCTGGGCGGTTCGGGAAATGGAGCTTCGCTATAAAAAAATGGCAAAAGTCGGCGTGCGTAACGTTGCCGGATATAATGCCATGGCCGAACAGGCGGCCAAGAAAGGCAAAAAGGCGCAACGTACCGTTCAAACCGGCTATGATAGTGAAACCGGCCAGCCAATTTTTGAAACTGAACAGCTAGAACTGGAGCATTTGCCGCACATAGTCGTGGTCATTGATGAAATGGCAGACTTGATGATAGTGGCCGGAAAAGAAATTGAAGCTGCAGTACAACGACTTGCACAAATGGCACGAGCCGCAGGTATTCATGTTATTATGGCAACCCAGCGGCCATCGGTGGATGTTATCACAGGCACAATCAAGGCAAATTTTCCAACACGGATCAGCTTTCAGGTTACCTCTAAAATTGACAGCCGAACTATCTTGGGAGACCAGGGCGCGGAGCAATTGCTGGGCATGGGTGACATGCTGTTCATGGCAGGCGGCGGCAGGGTAAGGCGTCTGCATGGGCCGTTTGTTTCTGATGAAGAAGTAGAAGCAGTAGCGGCCTTTTTGAAGAAACAGGGTGCACCGGTTTATCTTGAGGAGGTTACCGCAGAAGATATTTCCGGAGATGCTCCAGATGTGTTTGGCGCGCCATCAACAGGGGATGAGCTGTTTGACAAGGCTGTGGCGATTATTGCCAGAGATCGCAAGGCTTCCACCTCCTATTTACAACGAAGACTGCAAATTGGCTATAATCGTGCTGCCACCTTAATTGAGCGCCTGGAAGACGAGGGCATGATCGGAGCTGCCAGTCGTACGGGAAAACGTGAAATTTTGCTTCCTGAGACCGAAGAATTGTGAGAATACGTGAATGGCGGCTGAACGGCTTTGCCTCATTTTTGTCGTGTCTTGCTGATAGGCTGCTCACACAATAAACAGGAAGTAGACGATGAAAACTTTGATATTGGGTGTAAGTCTTGCGTTGATAACCGTATTGCCAGTGGCAAGCGCAAACACTCCAAAAACGCCAGAAACGGAGCCAGCAAAAAGCGCAAAGCCAGCTCCCGCGCTTGATATGGATAAGGAAGTAAAACGTTTGAACAGCTTTGTGCGCTCTATTCGCACCATTAAGGGTGAATTTGTGCAAACAGCAGATAACGGCTCCCTTGCCACGGGCAGGTTTTATTGGCGACGCCCGGCAAGGCTGCGCATAGAATACGATGAAAGCCCGTTACTTATCGTTGCCGATGGCTCAAACATTGCGCAGATAGACAAGGATCTGGAAACTATTGATCAGGTTCGTATTTCATGGACTCCATACAAGTTTTTGCTTTCCAGGCGCTTTGACCTGACCCGGGGCATGGAACTGGTTGGTGTAGAAAAGCTACCCCATCAAACAAGGGTTACAGTAAAGGATCCCGATGGTGAGGTGGACGGGGAGTTTACCCTTATTTTTTCGGAGCCTGAACTTGGCCTGCTTGGTTGGACATGGTCAAATCCTTTTGATGGACAAGTTGACTTTGTTCTAAAAGATACTGAGGAAGGCTCAAAACTAGCTTCTTCCTTGTTTGTAATTCGTGAGCAGGACAGGCGGCGCGGCGGCCGCAGGCGATAATAAATCGTTGCTAAAATAGCACAGGCAATACCTTACATAGAATTCATTTGATTTTTATTTTACTTTGTGCTTTTATGCACACATACGAAGCATTGGCGTGGATCGGCTCATCCCCCCCCCCGCAACTGATTCACCGAATTCGTATATTAAGCGCCCGGTCGATCTCCCCTCTCGACCGGGCGCTCTACGTTATACTGTAGTTTTAGTGCTTTCTTGTGATGTTTGTTGTCGTGGTTAGGGTCAGTATCTGTTAATTACCTAGACAGGGACATTGCTTGCGATATTGGTAGGGTTATGAGTACGGACTATTCTTCCTTGTTGGGTGAAATACCGCATTTGCTGCGAGCGCGGGCATTTTCTGATAGCATATCTGCGTCTGAATTATTTTCCCGAACCGGCCAGGCTTTGGATGAACAGGATCTGCATTTAGCTGAGGGTTATGTGCAAAACCTTGGCCTTGCCCATGTTTACCCGGCGCGGGTTTTGCACCTGGCCGAGGCAATGGGGGTTGCAGAGGCGCTGGACTTTGACCCTGCTGCATGGGAGGCCGAAGAGCAATTGCGCTCCAGCCTGCACCATAATGTCCTAGAGCAGACCAGCGAAGAAGGCTCAGAACAATTACTTAAGCTGATTGCTGCCAAATCTGCAGAAATGGCACAGCAGGCAATATTGGACAGCTTTGCTCATAATTCACAAATAGATGAAACCGTAACCAATGCCATGGTTGGTCATGTTGTTCTGGCTGCCCATTGCATGGGGCTGTTGATTTTGTCAGATATGGATCAGGAGCAAGTTGACCATCCATTTGCTCTACGCTGGTCTTTGTTTAATCGTGGCCGCTGGCCCATTGGCATTACAGGCTCCAGTTACAATGTGTTCTAGGATCGGGTAATTAGGATGTGTAATGCCCGACCTTCGTTAAAAAGGGATATTTTGTGAAACTTTCTTCCTGGAATGTAAATTCGGTACGCCTTCGCCTGCCACAGATTGAGCGCTTCTTATCTGAAACGGCTCCGGATATATTATGTTTGCAGGAAATAAAGTGTCTTGAAGACCAGTTCCCTGCAAAGGCTTTTGCTGAAGCGGGCTATCCCTTTCAATCAGTTTGCGGGCAAAAGGGAATGCATGGTGTTGCCACTGTTTCAAGGCTGCCATTGCAGGCTGCTGATTCGCTGAATTTTTGCCCACAGGAAGAAGCAAGAGCCCAGGCTGTAAAAGTTGCGGGCTTTGAGCTTTTTAATCTCTATGTTCCTGCTGGCGGTGATGAGCCAGATGTTAACAGCAACCCAAAATTTGCCCATAAACTTGAATATCTGGATCGCATGAAATCAAGGTTTGCCGCCCGATCTGATCAAAATCATGCTCCAATTGTGCTGGTTGGTGATCTGAACATTGCCCCCGGGGAGTTTGATGTATGGTCCCACAAGCAGTTATTGCGGGTTGTCAGCCATACGCCGGTAGAGGTGGCAGCATTAAAAGCAGTTCAAGAAAGTTTTGGTTTTGTCGATATGGCCAGAATTTGTGTACCGGAGCCTGAGCCATTATTTACCTGGTGGAGTTATCGTTCCAAAGACTGGACAAAGAACAATCGTGGCCGTCGGCTTGATCATATCTGGTTGTCCAAAGCCCTGGCTTTGCAGGGCGACAATGATGATTTCAGCTTTGAGGCCCATAGTCATTGCCGCTCATGGGAGCGCCCTTCGGATCATGCGCCGGTTACGCTAGAGTTTATGGCTCCAGAGCAATAGGGCCAGATGCAAAGATAAGGCATCTGACTTTGGCTAGATCATGGCAATTATAGAGAGTTTTCGGCTCCCATATTGGCCGAAAACTCTTTAGCGCGACAGACGATAACCCCCTGCTTCGGTTAGCAGGATTTTTGCATCTCCGGGGTTTGTTTCAATTTTCTGGCGCAGCCGGTAAATATGGGTCTCTAATGTGTGGGTTGTGACATTTGCATTATAGCCCCAAACCTCGTGTAATAATTCGTCACGCAATACTGGCTTTCCTCCAGCGCGATACAGGTATTTTAGAATTCCTGTTTCCTTTTCGGTTAATCGAATTTTCCGGTCATCCTGGGTAAGTAATTGCTTCATGCTGGGCCGAAAAGTGTATGGGCCAACCGTAAAGACAGCCTCTTCACTTTGCTCATGGGAGCGCAGATGTGCACGAATACGTGCAAGCAACACACTGAATTTGAAGGGTTTTAAGACATAATCATTAGCCCCGGAATCCAGACCCAGAATCTGGTCGGCATCTGTTCTGGCGCCCGTAAGCATCAAAATGGGAACCGCAATGCCGGTTTTGCGTAGCAATCTGCACGCTTCACGGCCATCCATATCAGGAAGATCAACATCCAGCAGAATCACATTTACATGCTCTGATTTTGCTGCTGCAACCCCGTCACCGGCATTGGCGGCACACAAAACCCGAAACTCCTCGTGCAGATCAAACTGCTCGCTCAATGTTTCACGTAAATCATCATCGTCATCGATGATTAGAATTGTTTTTGTCGTACTCATTAGCGCACCATGCCGCCTTGTTGCAAAACTTGCAAGTTGGGTTTTGTGCTTAAACACGCTATTGTGTAGTGATGAAATTAGTTCTTGAAACAGATAATCGCCTGCGCTGGCCAGACGGCCATTGTCCGGCTGTGATTGGCAAAGGCGGGTTAATTGCCCTTGATAACAAGCGCGAGGGTGACGGTGCCACCCCTTGTGGAGCGTTTGAGTTTCGCCGGGTTTTGTATCGTGCTGACAGGCTTGATGCTCCGCAAACCAGCCTGCCGTGCCGGGCTATTGACCAAAATGATGGCTGGTGTGATGACCCGGACGACCCTGCTTATAATCAACCGGTGTACTTGCCTTATAGGGCTTCTGCAGAATCATTGTTCCGCGATGATCATTTGTATGATTTGCTGGTAGTTCTGGGCCATAATGACCAACCTCCGCATCCGGGATTTGGCAGTGCCATTTTTTTTCACCTGGCCCGCAAAGACGGCTCAGGAACCAGAGGCTGCGTCGCAATTGCCAAAGAGGACATGCAACGCATTTTGCAGCTTGTAACCAAAGCCAGTGTTTTGATTATTCCAGAGCCTTGTGCCCTATAGTCCAGACCCAATACACCCGCGAAGCGCCGCAACCAGCGCCAGCGGCTGATCCAGCAGGACATGGTGCTGTGCCACAGGTATGGATAAATGGTGCGGCCCCTTTGGAAAAGCCTGCTTCATAAAGCTCCACAATTCATCATTCAGCAATGAGGATTGCTCACCTCTGATCAGGGTGACCGGACACTTAAACTCGTTCAGCACTTCGATGGCGGCGCGCATATCATAGCGCATTTTTGACCAAAGCTCAGGATCAAATCGCCATGTCCATCCGCCCTCTACCTGCTTTAGGGAATGGCGTGCAATATGATCGATCAAAAACAGGTTTTCACAAGGCTGAGAGGGCAGCAGCCTAAACCTGGCCAAAGCCATCTCAATAGTGTCATAGACCTTGCCGCCTCGCGATGGTGGAGCGTTCTTTCGTTGTTTGTCAGCAGACCTTACCGGGCTGTCGATTACGACGGCTCCTTGAATTTTTGTGCCATGGCGCGCCGCAAACCCCATGGTAACAAAACCGCCAAAGGAATGGCCCACCAGCCATGG
>JALSYJ010000025.1 GCA_027071965.1 Robiginitomaculum sp.
AAGCCAGCCATGCCTTTAATATTCTTGATGCCAGAGGCGTGGTCTCGGCTACCGAGCGCGCCAGTTTTATTAAGCGGGTTCGCGATCTGGCCAAGGGATGCGCCGAAGCCTGGGTAGAGCTGGAAGGGGCTGGGTGATGGATCCGTTTGCGCTTACGCTGGCTGGTCTGCTATTGGCTCTATTTGCAGGGATTTGGTTGTATAAATATTTTTTTGGAAGTGGTGAATTTTTATATGAAGTCAAAGCTGATGATTTAATAATGCAAGAGGCTATGAAAAAAGCACGGGCAACATTGCCGGAGTTTTGGGAGCTTAAACAACAGGGTAATCCGGAAATGACAGACTTTTCCTTAAAAGTCCGGTTTCAAGGTGAAGAAGATATAAAAGAACACATATGGTTAGGGGACGTTGAGAAAACTAAAGATGGGTTTTCTGGCTATATTAGTAACGAGCCGCAATTTTTGGGCGACTTAAAGGTAGGTGAATGCGTGTCATTTTTAGAGGAGCAGATTACCGACTGGATGTATATGAAAGATGATAAAGTATACGGTAATTATACCCTGCGGGCGCAGATGCAGAATATGTCTTTGAGCGATAAAGAAATGGTTGAGTGTAGGGCAATGTTTGGAGATGATTCATAGATGGCCGAATTGCTATTAGAGATTTTCTCCGAAGAGATCCCGGCGCGGATGCAGGTTAAGGCTGTCAATGATCTGCAGCGTCTATTATCCAAAGCCCTAACCGAAGCCGGTTTTGAATTTGCTGATATACAAGGTTTTGCCGGGCCACGGCGCTTGACCTGTATGATTGCTGATCTGCCAGTTAAGTCACCAGATGTGATCGAGGAACGCAAAGGCCCAAGGGTCGGCGCACCAGAACAAGCACTGGCTGGGTTTTTGCGCGGTGCCGGTATTGCCAGCCTCGATGATTGCGAACAGCGCGAGGACAAAAAGGGAAAGTTTTGGCTGGCAAAACTGCACAAGCCCGGACGCGCCGCCACCGAAGTGCTGGCTGAAATCATACCGCAGATCATGGCTGATTTCCCGTGGCCAAAATCCATGAAATGGGGCTTTGGCAATTTTCGCTGGGTGCGGCCGATTCATGGCATTGTCTGCATATTGGATGGAAAAATCGTGCCGTTTGAAATAGCAGGCATCAAAAGCGGCAACCAAACCTTTGGTCATCGTATCATGGGGCCGGGGCCGTTTACCGTCTCATCATTTGCCAATTATCGCCAGCAATTAGAGGGGATGGGTCGTGTTTTGCTTGATGCGGATGATCGCAAAGCAAAAATTTCACAGCAAATTTCCGAAATTTGCAATCAAAACAATCTTGCTCTGGTTCAGGATAATGCCTTGCTTGATGAGGTGGCAGGTCTTGCCGAATGGCCGGTGACACTATTGGGTCAAATGGATGAGGGATTTCTTGACCTGCCAGCAGAAGTGATCACGCTTTCAATGGCCAAACACCAGAAATACTTCTCGGTCAAGGATGCAAGAAGCGGCAAATTAGCGCCGAACTTTCTGGTGGTGGCCAATTTGGATGCTCCCGATGGTGGTAAGGCCATTGCAAAGGGAAATGCGCGGGTGCTAAGCGCCCGTCTGGCTGATGCCCGGCACTTTTGGGACACGGATCGGGGGCAAACCCTGGAAAGCCGTGTTGATGCCTTAAAAGATGTGGTGTTTCACCAAAAACTGGGCAGTGTCCATGACAAGGTGATGCGCGTGGCAGAATTGGCTGGACAGCTTGCGCCAATGGTTGGGGCTGACCCAAAACTGGCGGAGCGCGCCGCACGGCTGGCCAAGGCTGACCTAACTACGCAAATGGTGGTGGAGTTTACGTCCCTGCAAGGGGTGATGGGCCGATATTATGCATTGGCTGATGGCGAAGACAAAGTGGTGGCAGATGCCATTTGTGATCATTACAAGCCACAAGGCCCAACCGACGAAGTCCCCACCGATCCGGTTAGCATTGCGGTGGCTTTGGCTGATAAATTGGATACGCTGGTTGGATTTTGGGCAATAGATGAAAAGCCCACCGGCTCCAAGGACCCATATGCTTTGCGCCGTGCCGCATTGGGCGTGATCAGAATTGTGTTGGCTAATAAGGTGCGGTTGCAGGTATCAGAGCAACTATTATCTTTCTTCCACGACCGTCTGAAAGTTCACCTTCGGGATTCTGGTGCTCGTCATGATTTAATTGATGCAGTTTTAAGCCCTGATGCTGATGATCTGGTGGCGATTGTGGATCGGGTGCAAGCGCTTTCCAGCTTCCTTGAAACGCCAGAAGGCGAACAATTGCTGGCTGGAACCAAACGCGCTGCGAACATTGTTAAAGCCGAAGAGAAGAAGGGAACAGAAGTTTCCGGGAACATCAAAATTGCTTTATTTACTGAGCCGCAGGAAAAGGCTCTCTATGAAGCACTGCAAACCGCTCGAGACAAAGCATCCAAAGCTATTACCGACGAAGATTATACTGCGGCGATGGCAGCTTTAGCTCCGTTACGCGGGCCGGTTGATGATTTTTTTGATGCGGTAATGGTCAATGATGATGATCAGACAATTCGATTGAACAGGTTGCGGCTGCTTTCCGGTATCCGCGAGGCTCTGGCTCCAGTTGCCGATTTTGACAAAATTGCCGGCTAATAGATTGGGCGTAATGATATGACAAAATGGGTATATGGATTTGGTGGTGGCACCGCAGAGGGCGAGGCCGGGATGAAGAACCTGCTCGGCGGTAAGGGGGCGAATCTGGCCGAAATGTGCAGTCTTGGCCTGCCGGTTCCGCCGGGCTTTACCCTTACCACCGAGGTTTGCACCAATTATCTCGACAATCAGAAATCATGGCCGAAGAACCTCCAGGATCAGGTATTGGCAGCGTTGCAAACACTGGAGCAGCAATCAGGCAAAAGTTTTGGTGATGCTGCCAACCCATTGCTGGTGTCGGTGCGCTCCGGTGGGCGGGCATCCATGCCGGGAATGATGGATACGGTATTAAATCTGGGCCTGAATCATGAAACCGTGGAAGGGCTTGCATCTCTTTCAGGGGACAGGCGTTTTGCCTTTGATAGCTATCGGCGCTTCATTCAAATGTATTCAGATGTGGTGCTGGGCGTTGATCATGACCTGTTTGAAGAGGTTCTGGACGAGCACAAGGACGTTTGCGGCTTTGAGGGTGATACTGATCTGGCCGCCGAAGACTGGGAGCAGATAACAACAGCATATTTGCAATTGGTTGAGGATGAAACCGGCAGGCCTTTTCCCGCCAGTCCGCTGGATCAGTTATGGGGTGCAATTGGCGCCGTATTCGATAGCTGGATGAATGAGCGGGCCCAGGTCTATCGTAACTTGCACGAAATACCGACCAGTTGGGGCACCGCGGTCAATGTGCAGGCCATGGTGTTTGGCAATATGGGTGAAACATCGGCAACCGGAGTGGCGTTTACTCGCAATCCGTCTACCGGCGAGCGGGCATATTATGGCGAATTTCTGATCAACGCTCAAGGTGAAGACGTGGTAGCCGGCATCAGAACCCCGCAGTCCTTGACCAAGGCCGCCCGGCTGGAGATGGGTGATGCACAACCGAGCATGGAAGAGGCCATGCCGGATATATTTGCCCAGCTTACGAGTGTGTTTGACCGGCTGGAAACCCATTATAAGGATATGCAGGACATTGAGTTTACGGTTGAGCGTAAACATTTGTGGGTATTACAGACCCGCAGCGGTAAGCGCACCGCAAAGGCCGCCTTGAAAATCGCCGTTGATATGGTCGCAGAGGGTTTAATTGACGAAACTCAGGCAGTTTGCCGCATTGATCCTGCCTCACTTGACCAATTGCTGCACCCTATGCTGGCCGAGGGCCATGGTCGGCCAGTGATTGCCCTGGGGCTTCCGGCCTCTCCAGGTGCAGCCATTGGCCAGGTGGTGTTTGATGCCAATGAAGCAGTAGTTCGTGCCGGTCATGGTGAAGATGTTATACTGGTGCGCATTGAAACCTCGCCAGAGGACATTCACGGAATGCATGCGGCCAAGGGTATTGTAACCGCACGCGGTGGCATGACCTCTCATGCAGCAGTGGTTGCCAGAGGCATGGGCCGCCCCTGTGTGTCCGGTGCCGGAGAGATCAAGATAGACTACTCCAAAAAGCAGTTTCATATTGCAGGGCGAACCATATGCGAAGGCGACATCATCACCATTGACGGCACCAAGGGTCAGGTATTGGACGGTGCCGCCACCATGGTAAAGCCGGAACTTACCGGGGATTTTGGCACAATGATGGGCTGGGCAGATGGTGCGCGCAGAATGAAAGTGCGCGCCAATGCTGAAACCCCTGCTGATGTTAGAACCGCCAGCGACTTTGGTGCAGAAGGTATTGGTCTGTGCCGGACAGAGCACATGTTCTTTGACGGTCAGCGCATTGCCGCCATGCGCGAGATGATATTGGCGCAAACCCGTGAAGGACGGATTGCCGCGCTGGAGCGGATATTGCCCATGCAGCGCGATGACTTCATTGACATCTTTCGCATTATGGGTGAGCGCCCCTGCACCATACGCCTGCTGGATCCGCCTTTGCATGAATTCCTGCCCCATACAGCCAGGGACGTGGATGAGGTGGCCCAGACAACGGGTATTTCCGCAGAAGCTCTGATGCAGCGGGCTGAAGAGCTGGTGGAAAGCAATCCAATGCTGGGGCATAGGGGATGCAGGCTTGGAATTTCCTATCCTGAGATATATCAGATGCAGGCTAGGGCTATTTTTGAGGCTCAAGGCGCAGTTAAGACCGATACCGGAATAATGACCCGTGTCGAGGTAATGATCCCACTGGCAATGACTGCCAAGGAGCTGAAAATTCTGAAAGGCAAAATCCGTGAGGTGTCCGATGAGGTTGCCGCATTGCAGGGCTTTGCCCCAAAGTATAGTTTTGGTGCAATGATCGAATTGCCAAGAGCTGCACTTTGTGCCGATGAGCTGGCGCAATTTTCCGAGTTTTTCTCTTTTGGAACCAATGATTTAACTCAAACCGCCTTAGGCTTGTCGCGAGATGATGCCACGTCATTCCTAAGCAGCTATATTTATCAGGGCGTGTTCGAGAAAGACCCGTTTATTACTCTGGACAAGCAGGGTGTGGGGCAATTGTTGCGCCGTGCTGTAGAGCTGGGGCATGGGGTGCGAAAGGACATCAAGCTGGGTGTATGCGGCGAACATGGCGGCGATCCTGACAGTATCATGTTCTTTGAAAGCCTTGGTCTTGACTATATTTCCTGCTCGCCATTTCGGGTTCCTATTGCCAGATTGGCTGCAGCACAAGCGGCAATAACCCCCACAAATAGTTAGTAGAATTTTCCCATAAAAAGAAAATTTGAGGTATTTCATTCGCAAAAGTGTTGGTGTTTAGGGATATGTTGCCCATTCTGCTATAATTAGAGCAACTTTCTCCCCTTGCTGGAATCGTTGAGATTAGTTAATTGTTAAGCACTTTACGGTATTTTTTGCACGGGATCTGGTTTGATATTAGCAAAACAGGTAGCGGGACATGGGCAATATATACGATTTTTTCCAGGGCTTGACCTTGAATCATTTTGTTCGATCCATGGTGGTTGCACCGGCTTT
>JALSYJ010000026.1:0-3291 GCA_027071965.1 Robiginitomaculum sp.
TCCCCCTGGTCCTCGCCTACATCGCCCACGTCTGGCACGCCATGGACAAGAAAAAACTCGGCGCCGAAGAGATGGCGTACGAGGATATGTATTGAGGGGGTGGGGCATACTCATTCGCATTTTTAGTTACACTGTGTTACCTTGACGGCAACAATACAATCGGGCAACAGGCCGTATCCCGGCCGTATAATTTAACAAATAGAACTCCCCATGTTTTCCAGCCTCATCAAGAAGCTCTACGACATTCCCCCGGCTCGTTTTATTCGCCAGGGAATCGCTGGAAAAATAGATAAACGGCTTGATCCGGTTTTGTCGAAATTGGACCAAATCAATGCCCGACAGGAAGAATTCGCCAAGATCATCCAACAAACTCACAACAAGCTCGACCACGCCTACAAAGAGCTTGATGATCGACATGTGCGCACCATTCAGATGCTCCAGTTGTCACAATGGTGGACCAAGGAGATCATGACCCGCCAGGAAATCATGCCCACCGGCCCCGAGGCGGCTTGGTTGCTTGATGACTTCTCTACCGTATTGCAGCGCGTTTTCTCCCCTGAATTCTCGATCACGGCCCCGGATGACGCCTTGCTCCTCTCGAGCATCCTCCAGTCGTACATCTACGATGGCGGTCCGTGGCGCTTACGCCAGGAAATAAATAAGTTTCTCACCGTCCCCGCGCCCCGCGTCCCCGGGAAAGCCGCTCCACCTCCCAATGCGGCCCAACAATTGAAAATCCTGGTGGTCAGCGGCATGTTTCCAGCGATAGAGCATGGTGGCGGCCTGCGCCTGTTCGATATTTTGCACCAGCTTGGCGAGCGACACCAGATTGACCTCTACAGTGCCTATGATGAAACTCTTGATGCCCACACCCGAACCATCCTCGAACCCAAATTGGACAACATTCGTTTGGTGGCAAACGAGCAGATCATAGATGAATCATGGGTAAAAAAAGATCTTGCGGCTTGGCTCCAAGAACTCGGTAGAGACGGAAACTACTACGATGCCGTCCAGCTCGAGTACCCTCATACCGCGTTTTTGATCCCGGAAATGAAGCAATATGGTAGCCGGGTGGGTTTTACCTTTATGGAATGTGTCACCAAGAGCAATGTCATCAAAATCGAAGCGTTATTGCGCACTAATCGCCTCAAAGACATGCCTCGGTTCGCGGTAGAATTTTGGAAAGGGCTGATGACCGAACAATTTGCCATGCGTCATGCGGATTTTCTGATCGCGGTCACCCCGGAGGACGCAACCTTCTTAGAAAAGCTCCATCCAAGGACTCCGAACGTCATTCCAACCTGCCTGTCCCAGCGCGAGGTGATCGACAAAATCGAAAACAGCACGGTGGAGGCGGAGCCGGGATGCGTTGCCTTTCTTGGCTATTTTGGCCATTATCCCAATATAGACAGCATGCAATGGTACCTTTCTGAAATCCACCCCCTGGTCAAGCGCGAGGTGCCAGATTACAGGATGTTGGTCATCGGTGCCGGAGATACCTCTGTTTTGGAGGAACAGGTCGCAGGGGACCATGCCGTCGAATTTACCGGGAGAGTGGACGATATCACTGCCTACATCCAACGCGCTTCGGTATGTATTCTTCCCCTTATTTCCGGGGCAGGGATCAGGGGGAAACTCAATCAATATTCCATTGCGCGACGGCCGTCGGTGTCAACATCAATCGGCAACAAGGGCCTGGGGTACGAACACGGTTTTTCCGTCATGATTGCCGACCAGGCAGATGATTTCGCCAAGGCAATTATTGAACTCCTGAGCAATGATTCCCAAAGAAAGGAAATGGGAAGACGAGCGGAAGAACACGCACGAAAGCATTTTTCCTGGCAGCGACATCTTGAGACATTAGAGCAAATCTACCGTGGACAGATGGAGACACGGTGATGGGACACCCCCTGCCGCTCAAGAACCGGATTTTATCCACGGTCAAACACCGCTTCCTCTTCCCTGGCATACGTTTTCTTCGCCTGCCGTCCTGTCCTCCGTATCGCGCCGTCATGAAGGCCGTCCTTTGCTTGCTCCCCATAAGCGAAGGGACTCGCGTCCGTCTGACACGCGAATTGGTGGATGGCGTCATCCCCAATTCGTCTCCCCCCTTACCTGACAATCCACTCCACGGGATCACACCTTTCCCGTTGGTTTCTTGTACCGGAGACCTGGCTGCATTTGCCAACACAATACCCCTCAAGACTTCGGTAGATCCCGTGGTCTCGGTTATTATTCCTGTCTTCAACCAGCTTGAATACACCCTATGTTGCCTGCGCTCCATTGCCGACAATCCCCCCCGGACTCCCTTCGAAATCATTGTCGTTGACGACTGTTCCACCGATCAGACCCCTGACATCCTCCCTCGGATCAAGGGCATAAGATTTTTTCGAAATCAAAAGAATCTCAACTTCATCAAGACCGTTAATTATGGCTGCCAGCAGGCCCAAGGCGATTATATTTTCATCCTGAACAACGATACACAGGTGGCGGCCGGATGGCTCGATACCCTGGTAGACGTCTTTTCGCGTCTTGACAATGTCGGCCTTGTCGGCTCCAAGGTGGTCTATCCAAGCGGGCATTTACAGGAAGCCGGTGTCCGGATGCGGGAAGACGGAAGTGCGGTTATGATCGGACTGAATGACGATCCTTCACTCCCGCAATACAATTATTTGCGGGAAGTGGATTATTGTTCCGGCGTCGCCATGATGATTCCACGTGAACTGTTTACGGCGCTTGGTGGTCTGGATCCCTATTTTGCCCCATGCTACTACGAAGACGCCGATCTTGCATATCGAATCCGCGAAAGGGGGAAAAAAATCATCTACCAACCCGAATCGCTGATTTGCCACCACTTAAGCATCACAAACAGCAATAACGAACGCAAGATGGCGCAGATCGAGAAAAACAAAAATAAATTTCTTGCGCGTTGGCAGCAAACGATCAAACAACAAAACAAAGTTCGTCTTCTTGCTTTTTACTTGCCGCAATTCCATCCCATTCCAGAAAACGATCAGTGGTGGGGTAAAGGATTTACCGAATGGACAAACGTCCGCAAGGCCAAACCAAATTTTCAAGGGCATAAGCACCCAAAAAAACCTGGCGAATTAGGCTATTACGACTTGCGGAGTGACTCTGTTCGCAAGCAGCAAATCGAGATGGCAAAAACATACGGGGTTGATGGATTTTGCTATTATTATTACTGGTTTGACGGCAAGAAACTGCTGGAGACCCCTCTCAACATGCTCCTTGCCAACAAGGAGCTTGATTTTCCGTTCTGTATCTGTTGGG
>JALSYJ010000026.1:3301-5595 GCA_027071965.1 Robiginitomaculum sp.
GGATTGGACAAGGACCTGGGATGGAGAAAGCCGCTCGATTCTCATCAAGCAAAATTATTCAATCGACGCCTACAAACATTTCATCAAAGACATCGCTCCGCTGTTTCGCGATTCCCGATACATTCGTATTGACGGAAGGCCGCTCTTTATGGTCTATCGTGCCGGTAGAATTGTGCAATGCGATACGGCCATAACGATCTGGCGCAACTATTGCCGAGAGCATCTGAACACGGACCCATACATCGTCAGTGTCGATAGCTTTGGTGAGGCGCTACGGAACCATCATCTCGATTTAGGCTTTGACGGTGTGGCTGAATTTCCTCCACATGCCTACTCCCAATTTTATACTGGAAAATTAACACTTATAAATAGCCAATTTTCCGGAAACCTCTTTGACTATGAAAAATCAGCGCATTCTTTCATGTCTCGACAAGCTCCCGCCGGGACATTTTTCCGTTGCGCCATGCCGGCATGGGACAACACTGCCCGCCGTCAAGACAATCCAGATATTTTTATTGGCTCAACCCCTGACATGTATGGCAAATGGCTTCGTCACAATATTGAAAAAACAAAAGATTTTCTTGTCGGCGAGGAACGCTTGACCTTTGTGAACGCCTGGAACGAATGGGCGGAAGGCAACTACCTCGAGCCAGACGAAGAATTTGGGTATAGTTATCTCGAAGCAACGAAAAAAGCGGTGCGCGAGGCCATGTAACATGAGACAACACATCCACGGTGCATGAAAAAAAAAATCAGAAAAACGATATCAAAGCTTTTGGCAAGAAAATCGGGATTAGAGAAACGCACGCCCCGTTGCCAACCGACAGGAAAAGAAAGCCTGTCCACGTTACAACGCGAGCGGATCGCGTGCCCCGACATCAATGGTCTCAACGTGATTGGCCATATTTACCAACCATCCGGCCGTGGGGAGGATGCCCGCACCGGCGCCAAGGCGGCATTATGTGCCCATTTCTCCGTCAGCCTCATCAATACCTTTGGTGAATACGGTTCAGACGGCGTGGGGCTGGGGCCGGAATCACCATTACGTCGTCACATTTCCACCAAGAACCCATATGATATCAATCTATTTTTTCTGAATGCCGACGAAATGCACAATGCCTACCGCCATCTCGGGGCCGATTTTTACAACAGAAAATATAATATTGCCTGTTTTGCATGGGAGCTCAACGAATTCCCCGATGCCTGGCTGCCGGCCATTGATCTCGTTGATGAATTATGGGCACCTTCACGCTTTATCCAAAACTCCATTGCCGCCAAAACAGACAAGCCAATAATCTATATGCCGTTAGTAGTCGAATACGCGATCAACGAACCTCTGCCGAGGTCTTTCTTTGACCTTGCCGCCGATAAAACGATTTTCCTTAGCTTTTTTGATTTCACTTCCTATTTTGAACGTAAAAATCCTTTCGCCGTTGTTGAAGCCTTCCAAAAAGCATGTACAAACACCACATTCTCTCAGCGGTCATTGCTTGTGATCAAACTCAACAATTGGGATCATGATGGGCCTGCCGCTCGCCGCTTCGAAAAAGCTGTGCAAGGCTCCGATAATATTATAGTCATTAAAAAAATATTCAGTGATCACGAGATGAAATCACTTGTCAATGCCTGCGATTGCCTCGTTTCCCTCCACCGCTCCGAGGGCTTTGGGCGCGGTCCGGCCGAGGCTATGGCCCTGGGAAAACCAGTTATCGTTACCGGCTATTCTGGAAACATGGACTACTGCAACGAAGCAAACGCTTTTATCGTCGATTGCCGCCTCATAAAACTCGGCCCCAAGGATTATCCGTACGGACTGGGACAAATTTGGGCCGATCCCGACACCACCCATGCGGCAGAGTGCATGCAAAAAGTCGTATTTCACCCCGATGTGGCCCGAGAAAAGGCTCTGACCGGGAGGCGCTATATCACTAAATTTCACTCATGCAACTCGATTGGCATGCGCTATCGCAGGCGCCTTGAGAGGATCATTGGACAAGCACAAAACACTTGAAGAAAACCACCGCTTATCTATCCATCGGGGATCCTTACCCCACCCTTTCCGCCCATATCGATTGATTTTTGCTGTTCGATAATGGTGTACCCCAAAAGAAAGCAGTACAAGCTGGATGGTTGATAGCTGATTTCAATACTTTCCCTTGTCGTGCTTCCCTCCTTTGACGTTGTTGTCACCAGAGCCTTGTTGAGGTTTTGAGCATGACAAAAACGGATGAGGCTCTTCAACTCCTTTGGGTTTTCGTAGAAACGATCCGACCATTTCACCTCCACCGCCCACA
>JALSYJ010000027.1 GCA_027071965.1 Robiginitomaculum sp.
GAGCGGATGGTTATATTGGGTAGGAAATAGGCATTGTCCGCATGGAACATTGCCCGATCATTGATTGCCGGGGACAGATCCGTGGAACAGCCGCAATCCGAAGCCAGATCCATTTCTATGCCAAGTATTTTTCCCTGCTCATCCACAGCGGCCCTATAGCTCATTTCAAAGCCGTGACGTTTCCCGGTCATTGCCATGTCATCATCGCGATCCAGACGCAGTTTTGCAGCTCGTCCGGTTTTGTCAGCAACCAAAGCGGCGGCCGCTGCAATAAGCAGAGCCTGGGTTTCCTTGCCGCCAAAGCCTCCGCCCATACGCCGCACTTCAACGGTTATTTTGTTTGAGGCGCGCGCCAGTACATGTGCGATTCCAGCTTGCACCTCCGAGGGATGCTGGGTTGAGGATATAACTTTTATTCTTTGCGCTTCACCGGGAATGGCGACAGCAATTTGGCCCTCAAGGTAAAAATGATCCTGCGCGCCAGTATTCAAACACCCGGATACAATATGGCTGGCACTTAAAATGGCCTCCCGTGCATTGCCTGCGCTCATTATCTGGGTATCTTCCAGACGTGAGTTGGCATGTCTTGCGGCGGCTATGTCTAAAATGGCAGGTAATTCCTGATAGGTTATGCTGGCAAGTCTGGCTGCTTTACGGGCAATCCGCTGACTTGATGCTGCTACCACAAACAGGGCCTGTCCGTGATAGATGACGGTATCTTCAGCGAATAATGGATCATCGCCGGCCATTGGGCTGACATCGTTCTTGCCGGTAATATCCTTTGCACAAAACACGGCGGTTACACCGGGAAAGTCCCGAACCTTGCTCAAATCCATAGACAAAATTTTCGCATGTGCCTGCGTGGAGCGCCCAAAGGCCAGATGCAACATATCAGCAGGCTCTGCCAGATCGTCCACATAGAGTGCCTGACCGGTTACATGAGCCAAAGCGCTGTCATGCTCCATAGGTTGACCGACATTTTTAACAGATTCACTCATATTGATATTTATCCGTGGCCAGTGATACCGGATTATCCTGAAAGGCCTTGTTCAAAAGCGCTTTTGCCACCTGTTCCCGGTATTTTGCCGATGCACGCATGTCGTCAAGCGGGGTAAAGTCCCTAATTAGTGCCTGACATGCCTGTGCGATGCTGGTATCATCGGCGCAAGTGCCCTCAAGAGCTTGTTCAGCAAGAAACGCACGTCTTGGTATTGCTGCCATGCCGCCATAGGCAATGCGCAAATTATTTATTCTGCCCTTTTTGCGCTCATATGAAAAAGCTCCCAAAACGGCTGAGATATCCTGATCAAAGCGTTTTGAAATTTTCCAAGCATGAAAAATAACGTCCCTGGCGGGTTTGGGAATAAAAATACTGTGAATATATTCACCGGGGCGCAGGTCTTGTTTGCCATATTCCAGAAAATAACTTTCCAGAAGAATTTCACGAATGCCTTCAGCACTGGCTAAATTCAATCTTGCGTTCATAGTAATCAGCATGGGGGCCATGTCCCCGATTGGCGAGCCATTGGCGATATTGCCGCCAATAGTGCCGGAATTTCTGATCTGGGTGGAGCCGATCCTGCGCATGACTTCGCCCATTGCCGGCCATTTATCGGCGCACAGCTCTATCACATCAGCATAGCGGGTGGTGGCACCAATATGCAGACCACTTTCGTCATCGCGGACAAAATCAAGCTCTGGAATACTGCCAAGCAGGATAATGTTTGAAATATCCTGCAAATTCTTGCTCAGCCACAATCCGGCATCTGTACCTCCGGCCCACAAAACAGCATCGGGGTATTTTTGCAATAATTCTTGCAAATCCGTTTCTGTTGTCGGGGCAAATAGCCGCTCATCTTGTTGCGGTGTTCCGGTTATTGTCTGCAAGATTTTTAAACTATCAGGTTCAACGGGCTTTGGATAACCGTACATGGCCTGCCCGGCAGCAATTATCGGCCCATAGCCAGTACACCTGCACAAATTCCCGGCCAGAGCGGTTTTCAGGCTCTGCCGATCATTGGGCAATTGGTTGCGATAATGGGCATAGAGCGACATCACAAAGCCCGGCGTGCAAAAGCCGCACTGCGAGCCATGAAACTCCACCAATGCCTGCTGTACCGGATGCAGGGCGCCGTCTTCGCCCTGTAATCCTTCAACCGTTATTACCTCACAGCCATGAATTTGTGCCAACAACAAGATACAGGCATTAAGCGCCCGGTATTTAACTTCTCCATCTATTATTTTACCGACAACCAAAGTGCAGGCCCCGCAATCACCTTCGGCACAGCCCTCCTTGGTGCCACAAAGAGCCGCCTGTTCGCGGATGTATTGCAACAGGCTCATATGCGGATCATCTGTTGTTACACATACGATCTGCCCATTGAGCAGGAAGCGGATGGAATTATCCTCAACCATAACGGGTCAGCTACCGCGATAGGTGGAATAGGCAAAGGGGGAAACCAATAGCGGAACATGGGTATGCATATTGGGGTCAGCTATGCCAAAGCGAATAATGATCCTGTCCAAAAATGGTGGCTCGGACAGCTTGTGTCCCCGGCGGCGAAAATAATCTGCAACAAAAAACTCCAGCCGGTATGTACCGGCCTGCGCAGTCTCCAGTAATGGCTGGTCGCAGCGGCCATCGGAATTGGTTTCAAATTCACCCAGTGGCAGATTATCCGAGTCCCGATACAGGCAAAGTCTTACCCCTTGTGCCGGAATACCTTCTGCGGTGTCTAAAACATGGGTTGTCAGTCCGCTCATATTTTGCCTTCTGTTCTGTTTTCTTTGCAATTAGTCTTGTTGGCTATATTGATACGCTAAAGCAATGCAATAGGGAATCCCGGTGAACAAAAATCTAAAATCACGCGAAATGGCTGGATACGGCTTTAATCCTCCACATCCCAAATGGCCGGGATCTGCAAGAATCGCCGTGCAATTTGTGCTCAACTACGAAGAAGGAGCAGAGAATTGCGTGCTAAATGGTGATGATGGTGCAGAGGTTTTTCTCTCTGAAATCATTGGCGCACAGCCGGTCATTGGTGATCGGCATATGAGCATGGAATCGCTTTATGAATATGGCAGCCGCGCCGGTGTATGGCGGGTGTTGCGATTGTTTGAGAAATATCAGGTACCGCTGACTATTTTTGGCGTTACCAAAGCCTTGCAAATGAACCCTCTTGTTACCGAGGCCTTTTTAGAGGCAGGCCATGAAATTGCCTGCCATGGTCTGCGCTGGATCAATTATCAAGACGTGCCAAAAGCAATAGAAAAACAGCATATGCAGCAAGCCATTGCCCTGCATTGCGAACTTACGGGAAGTCGCCCTCTTGGCTGGTATACCGGGCGCACCTCGGCCAATACCAGACGCTTGGTCGCTGAAGAGGGCGGTTTTTTGTATGATTCGGATGATTATTCTGATGATCTGCCTTTTTGGTCAACGCAAGAAGCTTCTTCGCATTTGATCGTGCCCTACACGCTGGACACCAATGATATGCGGTTTTGTACCGCTCAGGGGTTTCATACTGGCGAGCAGTTTTTCTCTTACGTTCGCGATGCTTTTGATGTGCTTTATGCCGAAGGCGCAAATTCGCCTAAAATGCTATCTATTGGCCTGCACTGCCGGATTATTGGCAGGCCGGGGCGACTGGCCGGGCTGGAGCGTTTTTTACGTCATGTGCTGGCTCAAAATGATGTCTGGGTGTGTCAGCGCATTGAAATAGCCCGGCACTGGCGCAAAACATTTCCTGATAAGGGTAAGGCCTTATGAAGCTGCATGATTTAACCGAAAAAGAATTCATAAAGGTTTTTGGCGGTGTTTATGAACATTCGCCATGGGTGGCAAAAGCCGCTTTTCCTTTATTGGCGCAAAGCCCTGATTGCACATCTGCTACTTGTCTGGCCAGCTTAATGTCCAAAGTCATGCGCGCAGCTTCGTACGAACAACGGTTGGAATTAATTCGTGCGCATCCGGATCTGGCTGGTAAAGCAGCCTTGGCCGGAAGCCTGACCGAGGCCAGTCGCTCTGAGCAAAAGGGCGCGGGACTAGATCAATGCTCAAAAACTGAATTATCTGAATTTACCCGTCTTAATACCGCCTATACCAAGCGTTTTGGGTTTCCATTTATTATTGCCGTAAAAGGGCATAATCGCAGCTCTATTCTACAGGCAATGGCCTCTCGTCTGCAAAACATGCCCGAAGATGAATTTGCCGAGGCATTAAATCAAATTGATCTTATTGCCGGTTTTCGCATAGAGGAAATTATACAATGAGCAATTCCCTTATCAACTTGGCCCAGCCCAGGCTTGGCGCGCAGGTTGTCCACGCTACCGATGATTTTTTTGCTGATAAATCAAGGCTTATCTTGCCTTCTGATCCTGTGTTCATCCCGGAAAAATATGATGAAAACGGTAAATGGATGGATGGCTGGGAAAGCCGCCGAAAACGGGGGGTAGGACATGATCATTGTACAATTCGCTTGGCTCAGCCGGGGCTAATTTATGAGCTGGAAATTGATACCAGCCATTTTACCGGCAATTTTCCACCATTTGCCAGTGTTGAGGCCTGTCTGTTTGCCGGTGAAATTCCACCCGCAGAACAGCTCTGGACGCAAATTTTAGCAAAAACAGAGTTGCAAGGTGACAATAAGGCAGGTTTTATCAGTGAACAATCCGGGCCGTTCTCTCATATTCGTCTGCATATCTATCCTGATGGTGGAGTAGCCAGACTGCGGGTGCTGGGGCAAATTGCACGTGACTGGTCACAGGTTCCCACTACAGAAATTTTTGATCTGGCAGCTTTGGAGCAGGGCGGTCGACCAATTGGTTGCAACAATGCCCATTTTGGCGAGCCTGAGAATATGATTGCGCCGGGCCTTGGCAAAAATATGGGTGATGGCTGGGAAACCCGTCGTCGCCGCGAACCGGGGCATGACTGGGCGGTTTTGGCTCTGGCCCATCCCGGAGTGATTGAGCAGGTTTTGCTCGATACCAGACATTTTAAGGGCAATTATCCCGACCGTTTTTTCCTGCAGGCCGCCATGTGTGATGATATGTCTGATACGCAAATTCTGGCCGAGGCTTCAAACTGGGATGTGTTGCTGGATGAACAAAAATTATCTGCGGATACCGAACACAATTTCAAGCTGTCTGCGGATAAAGCCATATCGCATGTGCGCCTGAATATCATACCAGATGGCGGGGTCAGCCGTTTGCGCCTGTTTGGACATATTGTCTGAATCTACCGACATTAGCCCACGCCGGACGGAAAGTTCAAATCCCGTCCAACTAAGGCTACTAATTTATACCATTATCATTGCAGGGATGGACACCGGGTCGGTGCCTGGTGTGACGGTTGGGGTGGAATGTTATGTGTTCAGATATCAAGTTCCGTCACTAAAATATCGAAGCGGTAGGACATATCCGGTGCAAGCAGATTACCAGCTTTGCTTTTGGATGATTGATTGTTCAAGATGGCTTGCCTAATTCGGCGCAATGGGTTCAAGTGTTGCCATGTCTTATGAGCAAACAACTGGTGATATTTCAGTCCGGGTAACCCCCCGCTTTATGGAGGCGGATTCAGA
>JALSYJ010000028.1 GCA_027071965.1 Robiginitomaculum sp.
CTTTAATGGCTTTAGGAGAGACGCGCACCCAATGGCTATTGTATGCGGTGCGGTTGGCGCCTTATCAGCATTTTACCATGACTCCACGGACATCAATGATCCACATCAAAGAAAAGTGGCAAGTCTGCGCATGATTGCAAAAATGCCAACCATTGCAGCACGCGCGTATAAGTTCTCGATTGGACAGCCATTTGTTGATCCTAGAAATGAGCTTTCCTATGCCGAAAACTTCTTGCGAATGTGCTTCGCCGTTCCTTGCGAGGATTATGAAGTGAACAAGGTTCTGGCCCGCGCCATGGACAAGATTTTCATTTTACACGCTGATCATGAACAAAACGCCTCCACCTCTACAGTCAGGCTGGCTGGTTCCTCAGGAGCCAATCCGTTTGCGTGTATTGCCGCCGGCGTTGCCTGCCTTTGGGGCCCGGCCCATGGCGGCGCCAATGAAGCAGCTCTTAACATGCTTACCGAAATTGGATCAGTTGACCGGATTCCGGAATATCTGGCCAAAGCTAAAGACCGCAATGACCCATTCCGGCTGATGGGATTTGGGCACAGGGTATATAAAAACTACGACCCCAGAGCCAAAGTTATGCAAGAAACCTGTCACGAAGTGCTTTCAGTTACCGGACAAAAGGATGACCCAATCTTGCAGGTCGCTATGGAACTGGAACGAATTGCCCTAAGTGATCCGTATTTCATCGAAAAGAAACTATACCCCAACATTGATTTTTACTCCGGTATTACCCTAAAGGCGATGGGCTTCCCAACCACCATGTTTACAGTTCTATTTGCTCTGGCACGAACTGTCGGCTGGATTGCCCAATGGTCTGAAATGCTTAGTGACCCGAGTCAGAAAATTGGCCGGCCCAGACAGGTTTACACCGGGGCACCTGAACGAGATTATGTTGACTTGTCACAGCGCTAAACGCAGGAACAGGGCTTGTGGGCGGAACTTTATATGCTTGCCCGCTTATGACCCAAAAATCAGCAAGCCCGGCTACAAAAAGCGCTTATCCTGTTTTCCCACAGGATAACAGTCATATGTAAATAAGCTGATATTGATAGATTGAACGTTTATTTGCGAGCAAAGCGGATATTTACGCGCAGTCCAGCCTGCAAAACCCTTTTGTTTTATTGGCTTTGAGAAAAATATTTACCTGTCAAAGAGCATTTTTGTCGGGGGCTTTGCCTCAACTCTTACATTATAACAGGTTTAAGGTTGGCGGGCATCATTATCACTTATCCCCGACCCTCAAGGGTCAGTCAGTACACCTAAGGGTCATTTAAGGGTTATTTTATTATAACGAAGTGCTGTTTTGGTATGATTACAGTGTCTCTCAAGTATCACTCAAGGGACAGCCAAAATCTGCACTGACCCTTAGCGCTTACCCTATGAGTGACCGTCATTCCCGATATTTTATGCTGCATGGACGGATACGGTGTCCCTCACGCACTTGACCATGTGGAAAAAGCAAGGGCAGATGTGACATCACACATAACTGTAGCCCACGAATTTTACTCATAGGCTCCTTTAACAGCTCAAAATAACCGTATCCGGCACCCTTGGCATCAGGCCGGAGGGGGACAGGGCTCAACAGGGCCGAAAATTTCCGCAAATCGGGCCTTTAGCTGTTCCTCAGCAGCAGTTATTGATACAGGCATTTGCAAATCCTCAAAACTGGTGACACCCAGATTGGAAATTCCGCATGGAACAATAGCATCAAAGTGCGAAAGATCAGGAGTGATGTTAAGCGATATCCCGTGAAAAGTGACCCAGCGCCTTATCCTGATACCAATAGCAGCGATTTTCGCCTCAGAGCCATCAAGGCGATCAACCCAGACACCAACCCTGTCATCATAGCGCCGGGCAGCCAAATCAAACCCTTCCAAAGTGCCAATAAGCCATTGCTCCAGCTTGCGGACAAATCCGCGCACATCTCGTCCCCTTTGGTTAAGATCCAGCATCACATAGGCCACCAATTGCCCCGGCCCATGATAGGTGTATTGGCCGCCACGGCCCGAATGAAACACCCGAAACCGCTCCGGTTCTAGTAAATCGCTGTCATTAGCACTGGTGCCGGCAGTGATGATAGCAGGGTGTTCGAGTATCCAGACCAGCTCACCAGCATTGCCTTCGCGGATTTGTTTCACCCGCTCGTTCATGATCTCAACTGCATTTTCGTATTCAACGAAACTGGTTGATCTGGCCCATTGGATTTTCTTGTTTCTTGGCGGGAAATTCATTGAATCAGGCGTTTATTCCAGAAAATTTTGCATTTAATTTGCCCACATTAACCCTTCGGGAACCCAAAAGCGAGAGACTTGGTCTTCGTATCGTGTAAATAACAGGGTGAATTTACTGTGTCACAAATAGGGGCGGTCAAAGTTGAAATTGCGGTTCTTCTTGGAAGATGCATTCTTCCAATGGAGCAACTATTGCGTATGGGGCGTGGAGCCGTGATCCCGCTCGATAGCTTTGAAGGTGACGATGTCTGGATTTTGGCAAATGATCATCCGATTGCCCGCGGCGAGATTGTAATAGAAAATGATAAAGTCTGCATAAGGGTCACTAGTTCTGCGGACGTTCTAGATTTCCAGGCTGCCGCCTGAGCTTAGGCTTTGACCCTAAAACCTATCCTTGATCTTATTTTTATTGTTAAAGCACTTCACAAGTGTTCCGGAGTTTGTTACCTGCCTGACGTCTGTATAATCGGTGTGCGGCCGTGGCGGAACTGGTAGACGCGCAGCGTTGAGGTCGCTGTGGGGTAAAACCCGTGGAAGTTCAAATCTTCTCGGCCGCACCATCATAAACCCTGCCATGCACAGGGTTGATACACCGACAGCACTTGGGTATTTCAAAGACAACACCCTATCAGATTGATTATTCGGAACTGGATCACTTTTTGAACGGCGTTGCTGTTAATTTTGGGCCCTCAGAACGGCAAGCAATCCATGGTCTTGGTAAAATTACCGGCACCAGGTTGCGCCTTGGTCATTATGGGAAAACTACTTAAAGACAAAGGTCGCCCTTTGCCTTTAATGCCTGACTGCGATGGATGTGTCAGTTTACTGGGTTACCAAACTGATTTTCTTCCGGATCAGATTTAATTATTGCGTTAAATAAAAACACCACAAGCAAAGATACGATAATACTGGAGGCAAGGGCCAAAAAGAATTGTGGACGTGCCGCCAGCGTGAAAGCCTCGATAATCGCAGCCAAATTACCACTGGTCATAGCTTCCTGCACCATGTCTTCATCAATGGGTTTTATGATATTTACAACCAGCGACCCGACCCATGAAAACAATCCCCAGACGATCAAGGCCAGCAAGGACATCCACCCCGATTTTCCGGCATCGTGAAACCGTTTGATCCAAAGAGCAAGCCAGGGCCAGATCAGAACCAGACTTAACAGGCTAAGAATAATCGTTAAACCAGGCACGAAATAAGTAATTAATGTCAATACTGCGCCGATGGCAATTAGAATAAATGCGCCCTTTTGAAAGATGGATCCATTGATCCGGCCTTTCATGCTAAAAAATAAGCTTCCCATAAACTTTTCCTTGTAAATGCTGCCCCCACGGCAATGGCGCATAGTGGCCGAGCCAGAACCAATACGTCAAGTATTATGATGAATTATTCCACCGGTTCACGCCTTTTGCACTTGGCATTCTTTGAAAAACAATCAGGCTTAACAGTGACATAATCATCGCAAAAACAGAATATGCCACGACTGAGGCCCCGGCTTTCATCAATAAAACATTTGGAGCCCGTTTACTACCGCCGGGTCTTTTGGCTCTCATGGCTCGTCTGCTTTTTCGTTTTTGAGCTTTTGCGCGGTCAATCTTTGCGGTGCTTGGGTCTAATTGTTGTTCCATCTGGGCAAGGCCTGCAAGCTGTTGGCCTGAGCGTTTTTTTGGCACCATAAGCATTATCGCCACCAGAATCGGGACAAGCGCGAATAATGCCCACCACCCGGAACGGCCATTATCATGCAATCTTCGGATATGCAGCACCCATATCATCCATGAACCAACAAACAGGCCAGAAAACACCAGTACAACACCGGCAAAAGATATCCTTGATGACAATAAAGCAAGTCCCGCCAGCACCAATATTATCTGTCCCAGAACCACCATCAGCCAGCCGCGCCCGAATTCGCCTTTGGAGGTTCGTCCAAACGGCCAGAAAAACTGTTCTGGCCATCGGGTAGCGGCAAAATTATCTGGAGCTTTGCTGTCCTTGCTTTTTGTCATGCAAACCTGACCAGCAGATCATCAGCGTTTACTGTGTCACCGGCGCTTACCTGCACCTGTTCGATAACACCATCACGCTCGGCGCGGATCACGTTTTCCATCTTCATGGCCTCAACCACTAGCAAGGTTTCTCCGGTGCGAATTTCCTGCCCCGGACTTACCTCGACCCTAACTATGCTGCCTGGCATCGGGCTGGTCACCAGATTTGCCGTGTCAGGCTTTTCTTTTTCGGGCAGGCGGCCATGAATTTGGGCCGCACGAGGCGAACATACAATCGCATTCACGCTGGTTCCGCGCAAATGCAGCAAATATCCTTCGGTCAGGTATTCCATTTGCACACAAAAATCCTGATCATCTATAGAAGCGCTAAACAGGTGCTCTCCTGGCACCCAACTGGTTTGTAAATAGCGCCATGAACCATCTACGAATAAATCAGCACCGCCATCAGATAGATTTATCTTTACGCAAAAAGGCTTACGATCCAGCAACACAACCCAATCAGCAGGTAATTTGGGTACCGGTGTTATGCGCCCGGATATCTGTGCGGCCCGCTCTACAAATCTGGCATGCATATAGGATGCTGCACAGACCAAATACCAAAGACGCTGCTCATCAGGGATAACCCCGTCAAACCCTTCGGCAAATTCCTCGGCAATATAACCTGTGGTTATTTTTCCGCTTTGAAAACGCTGCTGCGCATAAATTGCCGATAAAAACGGGGTGTTGGACTGCACCCCCTTGATTTCAAAGCGGTCCAGAGCCTTTTGCATTTCTATAATCGCTGTTTTGCGATCGGGGCCATGGGTGATGAGTTTTGCGATCATTGGGTCATAAAACATTGATATCTGATCGCCTTCACGCACACCGCTATCAATGCGAACCCTATCGCTTTGCTCTGGTGTGCGATAATGTTTAAGGCGACCTATGGACGGCAAAAACCCACGATAGGGATCTTCGGCATAGATCCTGCTCTCCATGGCCCAGCCCGTGATACCGATATTATCCTGGGTTAATTGCAATACCTGACCGTTAGCGATCAGTATCATCTGCTCAACCAGATCAACGCCGGTAATCATTTCAGTTACCGGGTGTTCCACCTGCAATCTTGTGTTCATCTCCAGAAAATAGAAATTACGGTCTTTATCGACGATAAACTCAACGGTTCCAGCGCTGTCATAAGCAACCGCCCGGGCCAAAGCCACCGCCTGCGCCCCCATTGCTGCGCGGGTTTTTTCGTCAATAAATGGACTTGGTGCTTCTTCTATTACTTTTTGATTGCGGCGCTGAATGGAACATTCGCGCTCGTTCAAA
>JALSYJ010000029.1 GCA_027071965.1 Robiginitomaculum sp.
AAGTTATAGCTATTAGCAAACTAAAGATGACAGCAGCCCAGCTTCCTGCCGCCCTTGTGCGTTGTTGCTTTTTGCGTTCAGCTTCGCGCCTTGCCCGCAAAGCCATGGCAACTTTTGGATCGCGCCGGATTTCTGGCTCTGGCTCTGCTGATGTATCTTGTGTAGAAGGATTCTCTGAGGGAATATTTGCGGATGTTGCAACAGTCAAATCATCAGGGAGCCGTTCTTTTCCAGAAGCATCAACCAGCCAATTGTGTCCGCACGAGGCACATCGTACTTTACGGCCCTCAGATCCAATGGCAGAAGCACTGGCAGAATAACGAACGGAGCAGTTTGGGCAAGTAACGATCATTAAGTAACCCGAATCAAGTTAAAACAACAAGCTATAGGAGTCTCTTATTCCAACCGCCCAGTCCAGATCAAGTCTCAGCGACCAGGAGAAGCCACATAACAAGGTTATGAGCCCCATTTTGAGCCTGTCTCATATTGGCTTACGCTATGGTAATGGCCCTGAGGTGTTGCAAGATATTAATCTGGAGTTACAGCAAGGCTCAATGCAGTTTTTAACCGGGCCATCTGGTGCGGGAAAAACCTCACTTTTGCGGCTTATATATCTGGCGCTGCGGCCAAGCCGGGGTTTTGTGCAATTGTTTGGCAGGGACGCATCCTTGGCAAGCAGAGACGAGTTGGCTTTGTTACGCCGTAGAATAGGTGTTGTCTTTCAAGGGTTTGAGCTATTAAACCACTTATCCGTTTTTGAAAACGTTGCTCTTCCCTTACGATTCACAGGGAAACGGCATGATAGCTATAAGCGGGATGTTGAAGACCTTTTGAGCTGGGTTGGGCTTGGCAAAATGCTTGATGCTTTGCCAGACACTCTCTCTGGCGGTGAAAAACAAAGAGTGGCCATTGCCAGAGCGGTTGTTGCCAAGCCAGATATTTTAATTGCAGACGAGCCAACAGGAAATGTGGACCCGCAAATGGGACAGAGGCTGATGCGGCTTTTTTCCGAATTGAACCGTTTGGGAACAACGGTGCTCATTGCCAGCCATGATATTGGTTTGATCGAAACCTTCCCGGTGGATGTATATACTCTTGTAGACGGCAGGCTTTCCTTTCGTGCAGGAAAAAACAAAGGGGGTCGAACGTGAAGGCAGAACGTAAGAAAGCTGCTTTGCTTCCAAACAATGATGAGCGCGACGGCCCGTTGTTTTTTGTTATGACCATTTTTGTTTTTTTAGCGTCACTGTCGGCAGTAAGTGCGGCAATTGCCGTGCAAAGCGTCGCTCATTGGAAGCAGGCATTACGAAGTGAAATGACAGTACAGGTAAAAAACGGAAATCCAGAAACAGCGCAACAGGCGGTCGAGATTTTACGCAAAATGCCTGGAGTCAAGAGCGCTTATGCCGGTACGCGCGAAGAGGCCAAGCAATTATTAGAACCATGGCTGGGGTCACAAAATATACCGGATGATTTGCCGATACCGATACTGGTATATGTGCAGTTAGAAAATACGGGATATCCGGACTCTTCAAAGCTGGCAGATACTCTCGCCGAGGCCGGTCTTCATGTCAGTGTTGACGATCACCAAAGGTGGGCCAAGGCCTTATCTAGATCTGCACAATCGGTACAATTGCTGTCGATTGCGGTTTTAGCCTTGTTGTTTACGGCCATGATTGCCATTACCGGGTTTGCAACCCGGGCAGGACTGGCGGCTCATAAGGATTTGGTGGAGGTTTTGCATCTGGTTGGGGCCAGGGACAGTACTATTGCGCGTTTATTTGGGCAAAAATTTGTGATTCTTGGACTAAAGTCCGGCGCCTTTGGGGCTGGTCTGGCAGCAATAAGCGTGGCTGGTTTGATGGTTGGGGGCGTTGGCGCCGCTTCATTCATGCAGGTTGAGGCACAAGTTGGTTTTGGGCAGCTTTGGGTGCTGTTGCTGGTGCCTTTGGTTATGGCTATTGTTGGGGGCTGGACAGCACACTATTCGGTTTTGAATAATTTACGAAAGCACCATCAATGATCAGGGTATTCGTTTTTTGGCTTTTTATTTCAATGGCCGCTAATTTGCTCGCCGGGCTTGTAGGGTTTGCTATGGCATCAGAGAAAATTGCTGCTACAGCCCGGCTTACGAAGGCGGATGCAATTGTAGTTTTAACAGGTGGATCAGGCGAACGATTGCGTTATGCCGGAGAGCTTTATCAGCAAGGAACGGCGCAAAGGCTTTTGGTTTCCGGGGTAAATCCGCAGGTTTCCGAGAAGGATCTATTAGAATTATTGGGGCTGTCAAAGGCAGATCTACACTGTTGTGTAGATGTGGATACAAAATCAAGAAACACGCTGGAAAATGCCACCCAAATTTCTGTCTGGGCAAAAAGTAATCACTATGACCGCTTGCTGGTGGTAACAACAACTTATCATATGCCACGGACAAAATTCTTGTTGCGTTCTGCATTGCCAAATGCGCAGCTTGTTTTTGCTCCAGCGCGTAACACAGGAGCAGCAAAACAGCATACATATCGCAGAACATTTGTTGAATATGGGAAGTTTCTCGTGGTTTTGTTCTTCAAACCTTTATCCACAAAGCAAATCAAATGAGCTCAGTGCGCGGGTTAGTGTTTTTGGTATGGATGTATGGTGTTATGTTGGTGCTTGGCATATTGTTTTTGCCAGCATTATTGCTGCCAGTGTCTGTGGCCAGGTTTCCGGTGGATCTTTGGATAAAACTGGTGTTTTGGGGCTTACGGGTAATTGTTGGAATTACGGTTGAAATTAAGGGCAGAGAATTTTTGCCGCAAGGCGGGGTTTTGATAGCCTCCAAGCACCAAAGCATGTTTGATGTTTTAATTCCATGGCAGTTATTTGTTTTTCCCGCCCTGATCCTGAAGCAGGAATTATCATGGATGCCAATTTTTGGCTGGTATGCCCTAAAGCTACGCAATGTGGCGATTGATCGAAGCGGCGGGGCTAATTCTTTACGCAAAATGTTGCGGCAAAGCGCGGAGCTGGCATCGCTCAATCGCCAAATTCTAATTTTCCCGGAAGGCACAAGGGTTAACCCCGGAGAACGCGCGCCCTATAAGCCCGGAGTTGCAGCATTATACAAGGAAATGGGCGTTCCTTGTGTACCCATTGCCTTAAATTCAGGAGTATGTTGGCCTGCCCGTGGAATAAGGTTCCGCCCGGGGTTAATAACGGTACAAATTTTACCACAGATTGATCCTGGTCTGGATAGGAGATCTTTTATGACGGAGCTGGAGACAAAAATAGAAACCGCAAGCAATGATTTGATGGAAAGCACAAGGCTCCGCAAATGATAACGAAACTATCAGCAATAAAAAACAAAAAGCTTTTCCTTCCAGTTGTATTTGCTGTGCTTTTGTTGCTGACGTGGAGTGGCTATTGGCTTGTGGCTGCCAATGTGATGAAGAACAAGGCCTATCAACAGGCCGATCTGCTGCAAAAAAGAGGATATGATGTCAGCTTTTCCGACCTAGAGGTTAGTGGTTGGCCATATAGATTTGTTCTAACAACTTCAAATTTACAAATAACCATGGCTAAAGAAGCCACACCAGCAAGCACCGAGGCATTGGGGTTGGCGACCAGCCTGTTACGGGTTCATGCAATGGCCTGGAGCTTGTCGCACTTAATTATTGAGGTGCCGCAGCCTGTAAGAGTAGTGACTCCACAGGGTGAGGAGCTTGTTTATTCGGCGCAATTGACCCGTTCATCCCTAGTTTTTGCAGATGGCGGTCTGGCTAGATTATCATTGGAAATGAAAGAGCCGGGTTTGCAAACAATTGCCGGGGAAACCGTCTTGTCAGCGAGCAGCATGGAGGCTCATTTAAGATCCGGGACAGATAAAGACAGCCGCATGGTTTTCGCTCTTGCCCGGGCGCCGGTATGGCCGGAAATGCCAATAAAGCCGCTGGACAAGTTTAAACTACAGGCAGAAGTGTTTTCGTGGAGCTCGTTAAGAGAGCGTGGTTTACAGGCACTTCGCGCCCCAGACGGGCGGCTTAAAATAAATCAGGCCCTGATAGCTTCCGGGAAATCCAGTGCAGAAATAACCGGGTCAGTTCAGGTTGATGCGTCCGGCTATCTTAGTGGCCCGGTAAAGGTGCAATTTGTGTATCCGGCTGATTTCCTGGCGGCGCTGAACACTGATAATATTACCGATGAAGCTCGTAATACGGTGCTGGCAATTTCATTGCTGATCGGAGGGGTCAGGGAAACCGAGCTGTCTTTTAAGTTGCGCAAAGGCGGACTTTATATGGGGCCAATGCGGGTTGGGGCTTCGGTGCAAGTGCTTCAATAGCCTGCCATAAATTCGGACAAAGCATCAGCAAAGGCGCGGTTTTGTTCGTCCAGACCAATGGTCAGGCGTAAAAACCCGGGCAGGCCAAAGCCCCGCATGCCTCTTAATATCAAGCCTCTATCCATTAAAAATTTTTCAGCAGCATCAGCTTTTTCAGCATCATTGTTAAAACCTAGCAATACAAAGTTCCCGGCGCTTGGATAAACATTAATACCGGTTTTGCCGATTTCATCAGTGAGCCATTTGCGCCATTTCCTTACATGTTCAGCAGATTTCTGTACAAATTGTTCATCAGCCAGAGCAGTAATTGCCGCCGCTTGCGCCAACCGGTTGGCATTAAACGGTGATCGCACCCGGTTTATTACGTCAATGACTTGTTGCGGGCCAAAGGCCCAGCCAATACGCAAGCCGGCCAATCCGTAAACTTTTGAAAATGTTCGGGTGGTGAGCACATTATCGAATTTGCGTGACAATTCCATGCCACAAGAATAATTATCGTCATCCACATATTCTGCATAAGCGGCATCTACTATTAGCAATACGTCCTCAGGCAGGCCCGCGTGCAACTGCATAAGGTCTGCTTTTGGCATCATATACCCGGTGGGATTGTTTGGGCTGGCTACGAATACAAGCCGGGTTTTAGGGGTGACCGCCGCTAACATGCGGCCGACATTCGCACATAAATTATCCTCTGGCACCATGACAGGCACAGCTTCGTTTTGCAGGGCTATTAATTTGTAGGTTAAAAAGCCGTGTGCAGAGAACAAAACTTCATCGCCTGGTCGCAGATAGCTGCGCCCAAGTAATTGTAAAATTTCATCAGAGCCGCAGCCGCAGACAATTCTTTCTTTATCCAGATTATGCTTTTTTGCTAATGCTTCCCGCAGGTTCTGTGCTCCGCCATCTGGATATCTTTCCAGACTGGCGCTTGCATCTGCAATGGTGTGTCTGACTTGATCAGAACAGCCAAAACAATTTTCATTTGAGGAAAGCTTAACCGGCGCTTTGAATCCCGGGGCATCTGCAATTCCGCCTCGATAGGCCATTATATCAAGCAGGCCGGGCCGTGGTTCTGGTTGGTTGGTCATGGGGATTTTCTTGTAAGCAAGGATGGGAAGAAACTACCAATGTGAAAATAATTTGACTGGTTAGAAACTGAACCGGAAGATAAATCAACCGGCTCATTGCTTTCGAATAATATCAGCCCTTTTTCCTGGGCAATGATCCGGCCCGTTACTTTTGGAGTGGTGTGTGCCGGAATAATTGTCCAGCAAACCTGCCCGCTCTTAAACGCAGGCCTGCCCATGCTTACACAGCAGGCAGATTGTGTCTGCGTCGGCCATTTTGGTAAAAGAGTTTGTACAAAAAGCTGTTGTGATGCTTTGGCAAGGTCAAGCCACCAGTTTTGTTCCTGACCGGGAAAGTCCATAATAGCAACGGCGCCGGGCGTATTTGCGATTTGCGCCTGCCAGCTTTTCATGTCCAGGGTTTCAACGGGCGCTCCGGGAAAAGAAACTCCGGCCAGCGCCCTGGTTTTGTCGCTGGCACAAAGCAGAACAAACGGCCCTTGAGTCATTAGCGAACATGTGATCAGAGCGCTCCACATGGCAATCATGGTCTTGGCTGGGAAGGCTTCGGACTTTTGGTCAAGCAGGCGTTGCAACAAGGCGTGTTCCCGGGCTGGCGCCCATGCAGCCTGACTGGCTGGTTTCAGGGCGCGCAGGCTTTTAGCTAGGGCCAGCCTCTGGTCAATCAAAGCCAGCATTTGATTGTCAATTGCATCAATAGCCTTGCGCACATCTGACAGTTTTGTTTCTGTGGCTTTCATGGTCGTGGCTCCGGACAGAAAACAGGGCGAGGTGATTTTGTTCTAGGGTCTATCATGCGTAACTTTTTTGTCTCCACCAACAGCACTCCACCAAAGAATGGCCAAAAGGTTTCTCCGGTTCTTTCCCATGCGTGAGAGCCCCCCGGACTAGCAAACCATCGGTGTGGCGGGGCAAACAGAGCCTGAGTGCGAGCCGTGGCGGTTAGGCCTGCCTGATTTATCAGCTCAATAATTTGAAACCCGGAAAAAGACCGGCCATGACCAAAGGGAGTATTGCTGCTGGCTGACCATAGTCCAATACGATGGGGCACCACCAGTATTAAGCGCCCGCCTGCGGTTAAGGTTCTGGTTATCTCAATCAGGCTCTGCAGCGGATCTGCGGCCTCCTCCAGAAAATGGATAACCAAAACCCGGTCAAAACAATTCTCAGCAAAGGGTAGTGCCTCTGGATCTACTAATGTTGATTGAACCGGGCCATTTGGCGGCCATTGTTCAACGCCCTGTTTTGCCGGCATTGCGCAAACCAATCGCCTAGAGCTTTTTTTCCATTGATCAGCATAAACTGCACCATATCCCAGTGATAATACATCCAAGCCAGCCATGTTTTGCCACAGGCTGGATAATCTTCGACCAATGCACAATTTTGACATTTGCCCAAGACGGGTTTGATAAAATCTGCTTAAATGGCGAACATCTGGTTGCATGTTGTTTCCCTTAAAACCCAGCATGCCGAAACCAAAGCATGATGGCAAAGGAAATCAAATGCTCAAGGTGGTACAAATACCGTGTTTATCAGATAATTATGGTTTTTTGGTTCATGATGAGACAAGCAAGCAAACCATATCAATAGACAGCCCGGACGCACAGGCTATCTCTACGGCTCTGGAGCAACGCAACTGGTCACTATCGGCCATCTGGAACACCCACCATCACTTTGACCATGTGGGAGGAAACACCGACCTGCAGGCAAGGTGGGGCTGCGAAATTATTGCCCCAAAAGGCGATGTTGCTCATATTAAGCACGCTGATCATTGGGTTGGAGACGGAGACAAGCTGAAAGTCGGAAATATTACAGCCAATGTTATACATACTCCTGGCCACACAATGGGTCATGTTGTTTATGTGTTTAAGGATGAAAAAATAGCTTTTGTAGGCGACACATTGTTTGCATTGGGTTGCGGGCGTCTGTTTGAAGGCGGGCCAAAGGACATGTGGCGCTCCTTACAAAAGCTGTCTGCGCTTGATCCGCAAACTAAAATCTATTGCGCCCATGAGTACACGGAAGATAATTTAAGGTTTGCACAAACCGTGGATCCGCAAAATGCAGAGCTGAAGGCCCGCGGCGGAAAAATTACATCGCTTCGGGAAGCTGAAAAGTGGACAATACCGTTTGTTTTGGCTGAAGATCTTGCAACCAACCCGTTTTTGCGCGCATCAGACCCAAAAATAAGAGAACATCTGGGATTGCAAGAGGCCAGTAATTGGGAAGTGTTCGCAGAAATCCGCCGCCGCAAAGATGAGTTTTAGGGACAGGGCTTAGTGGCGAAAATGTCGCATTCCGGTAAACACCATGGCAATGCCTGCAGCATCAGCAGCAGCAATTACCTCATTATCCCGTATTGAACCGCCAGGCTGTATAACCGCCGTGGCTCCTGCAGCAATAATTTCCTCCAGCCCGTCGGCAAATGGAAAAAAAGCATCGGAAGCGGCAACGGAGCCAATGGTGCGCGGCTGGCTCCAGCCTGATTTTTTTGCGGCATCTTTGGCCTTTATTGATGCGATTCTTGCCGCATCTATCCTGCTCATTTGCCCGGCGCCAATCCCGGCAGTAGATCCGTTCTTTGCATAAACAATGGTGTTGGACTTTACATGTTTGGCCACTTTCCATGCAAATGCCATATCAGCAAGTTGCGCGCGCGTTGGCTTGATTTTTGTTACACAGTTAAAATCAGACTTGGGATCAACCTGTCCATTATCCTGCTCTTGTACCAGCAGTCCCCCTGAAATAGCCTTTACTTCCATCATTTTACGATCCGGGTTTAGCATGTGCTTTGTAAGTAAAAGCCGCAAATTCTTTTTGCTCGCAAGAATATCCAGTGCCTGCTGGCTTGCTGCCGGTGCGATAACAACCTCAATGAACAGCCTGCAAATAGCCTCGGCGGTATCGGGGCTGATTTCACGATTAAGGGCAATCACCCCGCCAAAAGCAGATACCGGATCACAGGCTAAAGCTGCATGCCATGCGTCTAATTGTTTATCTGCTATTGCAACGCCACATGGGTTTGCGTGTTTTATAATAGCAATGGCTGCCTGATCTTCAGGGAATTCACTTACCAATTCAAAAGCAGCATTGGCATCGTTGAAATTATTGTAACTTAGGGCTTTTCCCTGAACCTGCCTGGCACTGACCACTCCGGTAACCAAATCATTGGTTTTGTAAACAGCCCCCTGCTGGTGTGGGTTTTCGCCATATCTAAGCTCTTGTTGCAGGACACCGGCAAAGCTGCGGTATTTTGGGGTATTTTGCGTGGTTTGTTCGGTTAGCCAGTTAGCAATGGCCGCATCGTATTGGGCGGTTCGTGAGAAAGTTTTGGCCGCCAGCTCTGCTCGTAAGGCAGCAGAGACCTGACCAGAGTTATTTTCCATCTCTTCCAGCACTTTTTCCAGATCATTCTGGTCGGTACAAACAGTAACAAAGGCATGATTCTTGGCCGCAGAGCGCAACATTGCAGGGCCGCCAATGTCAATGTTCTCAATGCAGGTATAAAAATCAGCTCCTGCATCCCTTGTTCTTTCAAATGGATACAGGTTTACGACCAAAAGGTCGATCTGGGCTATGTTGTGTTCGCGCATGGATTTTACATGTTCAGGGATATCTCTACGCGCCAGCAGACCGCCATGAATGGCAGGATGTAAGGTTTTAACCCTGCCACCCATCATTTCGGGAAAGCCTGTTAGCTTGCTTGCATCCGCTACCGGAACGCCCGCAGCTTTTATGGCGCTGGCTGTTCCGCCGGTAGAGACCAACTCCACCCCAAGAGCGTTTAATCGCTTAACGTGTTCAGTTAATCCTTGCTTGTCAGATACTGAAACAAGGGCGCGTAAAATTTGTAAAGAATGGCCGGTCATGAGGAAGCCCTTATCTGCAAGATGTTTTGTCGGTGTCTGTGGATTCACGGAATTTGACAAGGAAAATATCAGCGATTTGGTTCAATTTTACGAAACGACCAGCGAATTTTGTTGGTAGCCTCCTCTCCGGTGCCATTTGGTGCCGCCGCTCCTGCAATATGAATTTGTTGACTGCGTTTAGGCGGCGATCCAGAGGCCAGATATACTGATGGTTCCAGAGAAATCGGGCTGCAATCACATATAAAACGCCAGCCCTCACCATTGGGAAACAGTAAAAGCACGCTTGCGCCATCCCGGGAGGCAGAGGCGCGCACTTTTGGGTGCAAATGAAACCGAATAGCAAAAGGAATTGGGCGCAGGTCTTTTGTTTTTGAAAAACCAATTGGTCTTTCCAGCGTGTCTTCTCCATGCAAGTCAGTGCCAGAGCGCAGCAAAAACAATCGACGTGTGTGTTGCAGACCATAGCGGGTTGCATATTCCAGATGGCTGGCGGTTAACCAAACTCCCGCTTCTTCTTCGGTTCTGCGAACACGAACCGGGAGTTCACGATTATAAACAACCGGCCCAAGAATTGTCGTGGTCAACTTATTTGTGCTGATATGACTGGAGGACACATCATCAATAATTAGTGTCGAATGGGCAGCGCTGGTGCGGCTGGGGCCGCGCCACTTGCTGTCAAGGGTATCTGACCAACCACAATTGGTAACGAGGGTTCCTGATTTTGTGGTAAAAACAAAACCTAGGCTTCCAGCATGAGCATTGCGGGAATAAAGTGCGGGTATTTCTCCGCCGCAATCCAAAATCAGCGCAGAATCCGCCCCCTGTAATCTATGATAGCCGGAATGAGGCGCTATTAAAAACGGCTTTTGGGCAGGATCAAGAGTTTGTACCTGTTGCTGCAAGAGGGCCTTATCACCAATTCCTCCGCCATTGAATGGCGCCAGCTCTGTATTCGGCATGGTTGCAAACCGAACAAACGGCAGCAGGCGATCTTTTGTTTGTTGTAAAAATACAGGCCTAACCTGTTCATAGCCTTTGAGCAGGGCTTCAAGGTTATTTAGTTCAAATAAAAGCCTTGCGGCAATTTGTGGATTTCGGCTTATATGACCGCCATCAGGTAGAATCTGTATACTTAATTCACGCTCCAACAGGGTTAAGCCGGATTTTTGCCAGCTTTTCATTTCATAAAAACAGGTTCCCGCCGTGGTCAGAGCAATGGCAATCCATAATCTTGTCTCTCCGGGCTGGCAGACATGAACTATTGATTTTAGGTGCCGAAGTTGCCGGGCAAGAGCGTCCAGTCGCGTACTTGCGGCGACGGCATCACCACTAAACAGCACTTTGGAGGCAGATAGCCAGGCCAGACATCGTTCGGCTGTTATTTCCTTGCTCCAGGCAAAACGGTTCCAATTGCCAAAATTCATTATCCATGCATCGGCATGTTTACGGGCAAGGGTTCTGGCCTGATCTTTGTCTTGAATAGACAATAGGTCTATCATCCAGGAAAATTCGTGCAAGGAACGGGCAAATTCGCGGGTCGGAGAGGCGCCGGCCCATAATTCATCAATATCTGTAAATACGACCTGCTTTCCGGCCAGTTGAAATACGCCTTTTGCAATATCATCGCCCAATTGCGGATCCGGTGTTTGCGGGCGCTCTGGCCAAGGTTTTTGCAGTAGGGGGGCCGCTCCTGAAAAAGTTAAAGAACGATAAGCAGGCATGGCATGCAGCTCATCGCTGGCTGCCTGCCGCAAACGCAACAAGCCACCGCGAAAATAGTCTGCAAGTTTTGGCTTGCTCATTATCAAAGAATCCGCCGCTGGCCTGCGGGAAAACAAAATGTTCTGCCGAGGTCTTTGTGCAATTCTAGACGTGAAACTGCGGCTTGCAAGCCGTTTGTCTTTGCCCTTTGCCAAAGCGCTCGTATTGGCAGCGCCTGTTTTGCTTAAAGGCTTTTATGATTTTAGGCTAAAATCACCATTTGCAATCCTCGTCGGTCTTTTTCAGCTTTTTGCGGGTGCGGTTGGGCGGCTCCCAACAAGGCCCGCTGTGCAACCCATGCGCAAGCACAGGCATTTAAGATATCTTCGCGAACGGCCTTAACATTAGAAGGCAGGTCTTGCTCTAAAAACTCATCTAAAAACCCAACACTGCGTAATTCTGTAATTCTTTCTTCAATTCCGTCTTTGGTGGTTTTTGGATAATCGCAGGGCTTTTGGTTTCTAATGACGGCAAATGCCAGCTCCGGGTGGGTTTCAAAAACCCGTTCTTGTAATTTGGGTGTAATTCTGGTGTCTATTTCTCGTATCTTTGTAAACAGCCCAAACATTTCCCGTGATAATTTGGGGGCATTGCTGGCGCTGGTTATGTTGACATGATTTGCTTCCTCATATTTGGTTTTAATCAGTGCGGCGCGACACGGAGAAGAAAACACGGAAGATTTACGTGATCCTAGCAGTTTACGCACCGCCCTGTCACAAGATCGCCCCCCTTGGGCAGCAGAATCTGGAAAGCCTATTGGGATATCAACGGCTATTTTTTCCGGCTGTTCAGAAACATTCAAAACATCCCAGAATGACAATAAGGGTTGCAGTATGGGCGCGTTCTGCCCAGTAACATCCAGCAACACAGCAAGCCATCCATTTTTGCAACCAGAAATACCGGCAACCCATTTTGATTGTCTGGCCTGTATTTCCGGAGGACGGGCAGTTAAACTGGAGCGCGGCGCCATTACTCTTTCTTGCGCCTGCACCAAAGGCAGCTCTTTGGCCTGAAGCCGCAAAGCTTCTGACAGAATGTCCTGAACAGAATTTATCGCAGCCTCAAAAGCATTTCGTGGAGATAAGCCCAAAAGCCTTTGACCAAGCAGCACTGCGGCCAATACATCGCCGGTACCCTTTGGAGCAGCGGATAGTTTTGGGCACTCAATTTTCCATTGTTCTTTCTGGTGAACCGCCATATGGGCCCAGTTGGTTTCCGAAGGTGAATCAGAAAGAAAAACCCACTCCGGGGCCAATCCGGCAGCAGCGGATATTACAGAGGCATCATCAAACAGTGTACGATCAGCAAGAAGCTCCATTTCCCAGCGATTGGGTGTTATATGATCTGCCCGTGGAACCAGTTCGCGGCCAATGGCTTGAGCTACGGCTTCAGATATGTATCGCCCCTTGGGCTCATCGCCCATGACCGGATCAACAGCCACCAACAGTTTTGGATTTTGTTCGCGAATCTGGTCTATTATCGCACAGGCGGCGGTAACCTGGCGAACCGAGCGAAAATATCCTGTCAAAACACCATCTATCTGTTCAAGCAGGCCTTGTTCACGCACGGCCATAAACAATGTTGCAAGATTATCCGCGCTGATATTTACCTGACCCGGATCGCCCCAGCCAGGATGACGCCCAAGCAGCAGGGTTGGCAGGTGAATTACCGAAATGCCCATTCTTTGCAGAATGAAACTGCCGGCAGAGCCACCTATTTGACTGCTTGCTGCTTGCGAATTGATTATCAATACGGTTTTCATGATGGGCAATGTGTCAGAAAACAAACCGGCTGGCCATGCAAAAAAGACGGTGTATGATCAGCCACTGACCCACAGCAAAGCTGGCAGCCAAGAGGATACCTGCTAATGTATCGTTCCATGCTTTTTGTCCCTGCAGCCAATGCCAAAGCAATGGCCAAAGCCCCATCTTTGGGTGCTGATGCAATCATTATTGATCTGGAAGACGGGTTGGCCCCCGAACAAAAGGACGAAGGCCGAGCGGCCGCAATTCGGTTTTTACGAAAAAACAGAAATATGAAAATCCCGGTGCTGGTTCGTGTAAACAATGATAAGGAAGGTATTCTAGGCGCTGATATCAGAGCTATTTCCCCGGAGCAACCCTCGGCAATTCTGGTGCCAAAAGTGGAAAGTGCAGAAATTTTACACAAAATCAAGGGCCAGATAAAGTCTATCCTGCACGGTAGCGGTAAAGCCGTTCCTGCTCTTTGGGCCATGATTGAAACACCGTTGGGGCTTGCTGATTTACACAATATTACCAGCAATAGCCGGCTGTTTGGCTTACATGGTTTGATTTTGGGAACAAATGATTTGGCTCTGGCTTTGGGCTGTGCTGTGAAGCCTGATCGTGAGCCTTTGTTTAGTCATTTGGCACAGATTGTTTTGCAGGCCAGAGCACATGACCTTGTGGCGATTGACGGCGTTTATAATAACTTTTCTGATCTTGATGGTTTTGCAAAGGAGGCAAAACAGGGAAAAACTTTTGGTTTTGATGGAAAAAGCCTTATTCACCCCAGTCAAATTGAACCTGCAAATTTAGCTTTTAGCCCAAGCGAAGAACAGATAAAACACGCCAAAGCTATTGTTCGGGCCTATTCTTACAAGAAAAACGCCGGTAAAGGGGCAATAAACGTTGACGGGCAAATGGTGGAGCGGCTGCATTTGCAAGCAGCAAGAGATCTGCTGGCTAAGATAGATAAGGGAAAAAATTCAAAATGAAACTTGGGGTTTTTACTGCTTTATTCTTGTGGCTTGCGACAAGCGCTACGGCACAAACCGTATCACAGGAGGATCAATGTCTTGAATATGGCAACAAGGTCAATCAGCAGGTTGCGGGTTGGGATTATGCACAGTTTGAACAATCGGGCTGGCGAAACCTAGCCGGCAGGAAATGTTTTTTTGCAGCGGGTCGTTCAATAGTTGCATGGCTGTCTGCGCATCAAGATGGTGTAACGGATGCTCAAAGCAGAACTTTACGATATCATGCGGCCCGGGTCTTTGCTATGGCAGGGCGCGCCGACATTGCGGTTATTCATTTGCAAAGCGCTAAAAACCCGGATCAGCAAGATGACGCAGAACAAGACTGGAATTCATATATTGATGCTTTTTCAGCATGGTTGCGCCGTGACGTTGCAGGGTTACGCGCAAGTATTCAGCGGCTAGAACAACAAAAAGAAAATGCCGAGGGCTTTAAACCAAACCTGATTGCAGCAAAACGCTTTTTACTTTGTTATACGCGCCCATATTCATCCATTGAAACCGATCCAGCATGCATTGAAAAGAAGGATGATTCTGCTGTCCCTGTAGAAGAATAGAAAACAAAGAAGGTGTCTATATTATGAGTTTGCAATTATATCATAATCCCCGGTGTTCTAAATCTCGCGCCGCCTTTTCCTTGCTTGAAGAAAGAGGGGAGGTTTTTGAAACGGTCTTATACCTGAACGATGCACCGTCCACTGACCAGATAAAGCGGATTATAGTTTTGCTTGGCCTGTCCAGTGCCCGCGATCTTATGCGAAAAGGTGAGAGCGTCTACAAGGAATTAGGCCTTGGAGGTGAAACAGATGAGGATGCTCTGGTTCAGGCCATGAGCGCTAACCCAATACTGATCGAGCGGCCTATTTTGCTTGGACCCGAGGGGGCGGCCATAGGACGACCAACCGAAAACCTGTTGCGCGTATTGGATTGAGTCCCATTCAACTTACTCGTGGTCGCGTCTGGTCAAAAAGCTGGCCCTTGATTTTTGCCAATGCGCTGATCCCATTGGTTGGCGTTGTTGATACGATGGTAATCGGGGTGGCGGGTTCTGCTGTTGATCTGGCAGGCGTTGCGCTTGGTAGCGCCGTGTTTGCGATTTTTTACTGGGGCGCGTATTCATTGCGCCAAAGCACCACCGGGTTTGCCGCACAGGCTGTTGGTTCAGGTGATTATAAACAAAGCCAACTGGTTTTGGTTCGATCAATAATTCTGGCGCTCTTGCTTGGCAGTATAATTGTTTTGCTGAAATCACCGCTTAGCGAGCTTAGTTTTCGCATTATGCAAGGTAGTCAGGAAGCAGAACTTGTAGGCAAAAGCTATGTTAACTGGCGGTTCTATGGAATGCCTGCAGCTATTGCCCTGTTTGCGTTGACCGGGTGGATGATCGGGGTCGGCCTCACCAGAGTGGCAATGTTCGTCCAGGTGTTTTTAGCTGTGATAAACGGGGCTTTGGATCTGTGGTTTGTTCTTGGGCTGGGTTGGGGCCCGGCGGGAGTAGCGGCGGGAACCGCTATAGCAGAATGGCTGGCCATGATATTGGCAGCAGGTATATTGCTGCGCCACATTAGCCGCACCACCGGGGTCTATTCGGTGGCTGTCAGCCCGGCTCATATTTTTCATGTCTTGCCATTTGTACATTTGTTGTCGGTAAATCGGGACTTATTTATCCGTTCTGGGTGTATGATTATAGGATTTACATGGTTTATAAACTCAGGCGCACGCCAAGGAGATGCAATGTTGGCGGGCAATCAGATTTTGCTGCAGTTTATCGCGATATGGGCGTTTGTGCTCGATGCTTTTGCTTTTACTGCCGAGGCAGAAACCGGGCGGGCCATCGGGCGTAAATCAAGAGCCGCTCTGGACAGGGCGGTTTTGCTTACTTCAGAATATGCATTTGTAACAGCTTTGGTTTGTGCCGGTATTACCCTGCTTGCCGGGCCGTGGGTTTTGCGGGCAGTTATCAGCGATTCCCAGGCCTTGACTGCAGCGCTTGCGTTTTTGCCATGGTGCTCTGCAGTGCCGGTCTTAGGAGTGGCCGCATGGCAATTAGATGGTATTTTTGTTGGCGCAACCCGCAGTGCATCAATGAGAAATTCAGCTATAATATCGGTGGCGCTCTATTTGATTGCAGATTATTTTCTGGCTCCGGCCTATGGCAATGCCGGGGTGTGGTCAGCCTTTTTGCTTTATTATGTTCTGCGCGGCGTCACTTTGGCGGTCGTGTTTCCAGCTTTGCGCCGTTCGATCCCGGTTGCTTAGGGCCTGAGCCTTAATCAGTGCCAATTATGTCATGTATTGAGGATATTCCCAAGGCGCGCATTTTTTCAGCCAGCTCCTTGTGAATTTTTTCTGCCAGAAACGGGCCCTTATAAGCCAATGCAGAATATAGCTGTATGGCGCTGGCTCCGGCCTTTATTTTTTGCCATGCCTGTTCTGTATTACTGATGCCACCAACACCAATTAGCGGAATTTTTCCTTTACTTGCCTCATAAAACAGCCGCAAAACCTGTGTTGAGACCTCAAACAGAGGTTGTCCGGAAAGCCCGCCACTTTGAAATTTATGGCGAGATCGCAGTGAGCTCGGTCTGGCCAGCGTGGTGTTGGATATTATAAGCCCTGAGAGACCAAAGCTATTGGTTGCCTGACATATATCCTCAATTTGCCGCTCATCGAGATCAGGTGCTATTTTCAGGAAAATCGGGGTGTCGGATTGTGTTTGTATTAACTCCTGCCGGGTTTGTGCAATTTGCTGCAATAGGCCCTGCAGCGCTGATGCGCCTTGCAGGTCCCGAAGCCCCGGCGTGTTTGGCGAGGATATATTGATGGTGAACCAATTGGGCAGGCCCCATAACCGGCGCAATGCGCTGCAATAGTCATTGATGCGATCGGCGCTATCCTTATTGGCTCCGATATTCGCACCAATTAAACAAGCTGGACTGGCCCTTGTGGCACGGCGCAGATTTTGTTCAAAAACATCCAGCCCCTTATTGTTAAACCCCATCCGGTTGATCACGGCTTCATCTTTGGGCAAGCGAAACAGTCTGGGTTTGGGGTTTCCTGCTTGTGGCTTTGGGGTAACTGTTCCGCACTCGATCCAGCCAAAGCCAAAATTGGCCATGGCAGCAGGAACTTCAGCATTTTTATCAAACCCGGCAGCCAGCCCCACCGGGCCGGGCAGGGCCAGTCCGGCAATTTTGGTTAATAAAATGGGGTCGGGTTTTTGGGGGTTTGACGAACCAAGCCCTGCACGCAGAGCCGACACGGTAAGATTATGGGCTCGCTCAGCTTCAAGCAATCGCAAGGTTTTGTGGCCAAACTTGTGCAACAAGCTCATGAAAACAGCTCTTTTGGAAAAAAATAGACACCATTGTTCACAGGAACAGGTCTGGCAAAGATTACAGAACTATATGAAATAACGCCATAGGCATGCGGAAATAACTCGCCACTCCTGTTCGGTTCAAATTTTAGAATGCTTTGAATGTCACGAACAAGAATTCCCAAAACCTGTAAATTATTGATATGAGAATAGTGTTTTAGGGCAGATCGCAATACCTGCCCCTCTTTACACAGGTGTAAAAAGCCATCTCTCTTGTCATCTTTATTCGCAGTTATAACCCCGTTTCGCACACTTGCTTCCCACTCGGATAAAGAACAGAGTCTATATACTTTTTGCCTGAGATCATTTGTCATGGATCGAGCTTAAACCCGAAATTTACACTGGGCCAGTAATGAAGTTCACCAGATTGTGAAAATATATCAAATAGGTTTACATTCCTAGCCGCATGTGTTTATTCTTATTTTCTAAGTTTTGAGAAGAGCTATGTTGACCCACAAGCAAATCTGGCGCGGCCTGGATAATTTGGCAGCTAAAACCGGAATGAGCGTTTCTGCACTTTCAAAGGCAGCGGGCCTTGATGCTACAACATTTAACAGATCAAAACGCTTTACCTCTGGTGAAACCCGCCCACGTTGGCCGTCAACCGAGAGCATTGCCAAGGTTTTAGGGGTGGCTGGTGTCGAGTTTGAGGAATTTGCGGTTCTGTGTGGTACAGGCGCCAAGCAGGCAGAAACCGGGCGACCGGTGCCCTTAATCGGGTTTGCCCAAGCTGGCTCTGGCGGCTTTTTTGACGATGGTGGTTTTCCTGTTGGCTCTGGTTGGGATGAGGTGCGGTTTCCAGGTTTGTCCGGAGAGCATTGCTATGCCTTGGAAATTAGCGGTGATTCAATGGCACCTGTGTTCCGGGATGGAGACCGTATTGTGGTTTCTCCAGAGGAAAGTGTAAGACGGGGGGATAGGGTGGTGGCGCGCACAATAGAGGGCGAGGTCATGGCCAAGGAGTTACGACGCATAACCTCTAAGACCATTGAGCTGGCCAGTTTGAACCCTGAGTATCAGGATCGTATATTTGAGCGTAGGCAGATTGATTGGCTGGCACGTATTGTTTGGGCCAGTCAGTAGTACCATGCCCTAAAGCCGCTTTAATTATCAGGATAAATCATCGACAAAACAGAAGCCTTGGGAGCATTATAGGTTATGAGCATATTTCAGGCAGAGCCTCTGGTTCCAGAAAAACTGGTAACAGATGCCCAGCATTTGGGGGGTCATTTTTCCACATGGATTCAAGAGCAGGTTTTAACCATAGACACTGCGGTGCAATTGGCTGTTGTGTTAATTGCTTTTGTTTTAGCCCTAATTCTTCGAAATCCCGTAAATACGGTTTTTTCACATTTGGCAGATCAGGGCGCGCGCTTTAAGCTTGTTACCCAGTGGCGCGAACCTCTGGGCCGGTTTTTTTCACCGGTTGTTCTGATGTCTTTGGCCTTTGTGCTGTTAAATGCTGCACAGGTAGGCTTGGCTGCTTATGAATACCCGACCGTCTTGGCTCGTGGCGCAGGTTCGTTAGCTGGGGCATTTGTGGTTATCCGCTTAATTTCAGGATTTATTGCCGAGCCGTTTTGGGCTCGAAACCTGGCCAGGCTGGCCTGGCTGGTTGCTGCTTTGAATATTTTTGGTTGGTTGCAGCCGGTTCTGGAGTTTTTAAACAAGCCTATTTTACCAAAAATCAGCGCTGGCGGTGAAGTGCAGTTTTCGGTGTTGATTGGTTTGCAGGGCCTGTTGCTGGCCGTGGTATTGCTGTGGGTGGCCAACCGAATGTCCGGGCTTTTACGAACCCGTGTCGAAAAGCTTCCCTCCTTAACTCCATCAGTACAATTGTTATTGTCCAAGGCTATCCAGATTACCTTGATGACAATTGCGGTTCTTATTGTCCTGTCGAGCTTGAAAGTGCCGCTGGGGTCGCTGGCCCTGTTGGGTGGTGCGCTATCCTTTGGCATTGGTTTTGGCTTACAGCGAATTTTTGCAAATTTAATCTCTGGGGTGATTTTGTTGATGGATCGCTCCATTAAGCCTGGAGATGTGATCGAGGTTGATAATACCTATGGCCGGGTTTCCTCATTGGGTTTGCGTTATACTTCTGTGGTAACAAGAGACCGTAAGGAGCACCTGATACCCAATGAAAGTTTTGTCACCGGCAATGTTGTCAACTGGTCATTTACTGACCCGGTTATTCGTATAAAACGAAAAATTGGAATCGCTTATCACAGTGATGTTCGCAAAGCCATTGATCTGGCCATTGAGGCCACCAAGTCAGTTGACCGGGTTCTTGATAACCCTAAGGTTGTTTGTCAGTTAAACGAGTTTGGTGATAGTGCGGTCGTGCTTGAAATCAGGTTCTGGATCCGCGATTCTCACAATGGTGTCGCCAATGTTTCCTCAAAGGTTTTGCTGGCGATTTGGGACAGTTTCAACGAAAACAGCATTGAGTTTCCCTTCCCGCAGCGCGATGTTAATTTATCTGCTCAGCAGCCATTACAGGTTCAGATGGTTTCTGATGCAAAATCAGTTAAATCATCAGCAAAAGAAACCTCGTAGTAACCTGTTTTACAATACAAAGGGTCTATCTTTTGTACAGGCTGGGCTGGTTTAGGAAAATATCATGAAAAAACATCATAAATACGCATTGCTGCTGTCTGTTTTACCAATCCTGTCCGGGTGCGTGGCAGGTACTGTGCTGGGCACCACAGCCGAAGTTGCCGGCACTGCCGTGTCAATTGGGGCAAAGGCAACAAAAACCAGCGCTAGCATTGCTACCAGCGCCGCAAAGAAAGCCTCAACAACCGTATTTGGCGAAGACAAAAAACCAGCCAAAGGTGATGATAACGCAAGCGGGCAGTAACAGACTTTTGATCGCAAATTATTTGAATTTACAGTAAAAACTCCCGGTTTTGGTAGGTTTGGCTGTAAAACTGTGATAAGTAGTATCTGAGGGACATCTGAAGACCGCTGTTTTAAGGAGGATCCGATGTTTAAAAAAATTCTTGCCGCAGGTTTGCTGGTTATATTTGCTAATGCTGCTATGGCGGCAAGTTCCAAGTATGAGCTTAATCTTCAAGGTGAGGCGACAAAACCCGTTTATATTTCATCTGTTGTAATACAAATTGCTGATAGTGTAGCAGCAGAAACCGAAATGTACGACGAGCGTGATGTAAAAATGTTGTCGGAAGTTCTGCGTGGAAAGGTAGAGCGCGGGCTAAAGCAAAAGAGCCTGATAAACCCTGATGGAGCGCAATTGCTCGTTACAATCACCGACCTAAAACCAAATCGTCCTACAATGGCTAGGTTCCGCAGCCTGCCTGGAATTGATGCGCAAAGCATTTCCTTAGGCGGTGCAAGCATGGAGGGCTCTTTGGTTTCGGCCTCTGGTGTTGAAATAGGATCTTTTGAGTTTAAGTGGGAAGAAAACTGGATTGATCAAATTAAAGGCGCCAGCACATGGTATGACGCACGGCGGGCATTTGATCGGTTCGCGCGGCGTTTGGCTCGTGATCTGGTTGCTCCTGCCCAAAGCTAGGCAATACGTTATTATTGCAATCTGAGCAGGCAGCTTTCAGACAAAGAAGGCCGGGAAACACGGATTGTCGCCAGATTTGAAAATTTTGGCGCAAGCCTGGCGGCAATCCATGCACATAAATGCTCTAAAGACGGGGTTTCCAGACCGGGGATTTCGTTCAGGCAGGCGTGATCCAGTTGGTCGCGTATGGTTTCAAGAGCGCCTCCGATTGCTGCTAAATCCTCAACCCAGCCGTTTTCTCCTTCAGGAACACCGCGCAAGCTAATGTCTACCTTAAAGGAGTGGCCGTGTAATTGTTGATAGCCTTGGCCCTGTTTGCATACATGCAGATAAT
>JALSYJ010000030.1 GCA_027071965.1 Robiginitomaculum sp.
TGTCGATGGCGCCTCCGGTATTGTGGTTTCCACTGCAATCAAGCACGATAATCCAGAAGTAATAGCAGCCCGGGATAAGGGAATACCGGTTGTGCGCCGCGCTGAAATGCTGGCGGAACTCATGCGGTTAAAATGGTCAGTGGCAATTGCTGGAACCCATGGCAAAACCACCACCACTTCTTTGGTTGCGGCCCTGCTTGATGGCGCAGGCTTTGACCCTACTGTGATCAATGGCGGGGTGATTACTGCCTATGGATCCAATGCCAAGCTCGGTGCCGGAGACTGGATGGTGGTTGAAGCCGATGAAAGCGACGGATCATTCTTAAAATTACGCGGCGCAGTTGCGGTGGTCACCAATATTGATCCGGAGCATATGGAGCATTATGGCACGGTGGAAAACCTGCATAAGGCTTTTCATCAATTTGTTGAATCCATACCGTTTTACGGGTTTGCTGCGCTTTGTATTGATGATCCGGATGTGCAGCGTCTTTCAGCACGGATACAGGATCGCAAAATTTTATCTTATGGTTTTTCGCCGCAAGCCGCAGCCCGTATCAGCCCGGTGGTCTCTCATAATGGCGGCTCGCTATTTGAAATAACCTTCTTTGATGCTCACAAACAACAAGAGGATCGCTGGCAGAATTTATTCTTGCCTATGGCGGGAGATCATAATGTTTCAAATGCTGCTGCGGCAATTGCAGTAGCCAGGGAATTAGGGGCAAGTCAGGAACAGGTGCGCACGGCCTTGGCTGATTTTGGCGGGGTAAAGCGGCGTTTTACTCATGTTGGCCAGTGGCAGGGAATATCCATTATTGATGATTATGGTCATCATCCGGCGGAAATTACCGCTGTTTTGCAGGCAGCCAGAAGCTCCACACAAGGCAAGGTCATCGCCGTGATGCAGCCCCATAGGTACACCCGGCTTCATGATTTGTTTGATGAGTTTTGTACCTGTTTCAATGAGGCCGATACGGTGTTCATCACCCCGGTTTTTACTGCCGGTGAAACTCCGATAACCGGGGCCGATCAGCAAGCTCTGGTCTCAGGCCTAAAAGCAAGCGGCCATCGCAATGTTCACAGCACCACACGCGAACAATTGGCACAGCAAATTTCAGAACAGGCCGTATCCGGTGATCTGGTCATATTCCTTGGAGCTGGCGATATTACCAGATGGGCTTATGAACTGCCTTCACAATTGGAGGCTCTTTGAAGGTGCCAGATTCATATACGGCCAGAGATTTTCCCGAACTACGGGGTAAGCTGATTGAAAATAAGGAACTGGCCCCCTTTACCTGGTTACGGGTTGGCGGGCCGGCTGATTTGTTGTTTTTGCCTGAGGACGAAGCGGACCTTGCCATGTTGCTGGCGCAAAAGCCAAAAGAGCTGCCGGTATTTGTATTGGGAGCCGGGTCAAATATTCTGGTGCGTGATGGCGGTATTTGCGGGATAGTTGTCCGGCTTACGGCTGCATTTGCAAAAATGTCCATCGAAGCCGATAACCGAATTCGGGTGGGAGCTGCAACCCCGGATCGGGTTCTGGCAAAATTTGCTGCTAAATCTGGCATTGATGGCTTTGCCTTTTTCTCAGGTATTCCGGGCACTATTGGCGGGGCTTTAAGGATGAATGCTGGCTGTTATGGCTCAGAAACCGCTGATAGGCTCATCGAAGTTACGGTTTTAGATGACGTGGGCAGACGACGCATTATAAGCGTTGAGGAGTTGGGCTATTCTTATCGTAACTGTAATGCACCAAAAACATGGATTTTTATTGAAGCCCTGTTTCAGGGAAAGGCTGGCTCATTAGAACAAATTCAACAGCAAATGCTGAAAATTGAGGAGCAGCGACAACAAACCCAGCCAATTCGTGAAAAAACCGGAGGATCGACCTTCAAAAACCCAAAAGGGCATAAAAGCTGGCAATTGATTGATGCAGCCGGTGGCCGTGGCTTAACGGTTGGCGATGCAAAAATGTCCAGCCAGCATTGCAATTTTATGATAAATCAAGGAAATGCCAGCGCTGCCGATCTGGAAAACCTTGGCGAGAGTATTCGTAAGTCAGTAGCTAAAAACAGCGGTATCGAGTTGGAGTGGGAAATAAAAAGGATCGGGCGCAAATGAAAAAATCAGTAGCCGTTTTACTGGGCGGGCCGGGGCCGGAGCGCGAGGTATCATTAAATTCTGGCCGGGCCTGTGCTGCTGCCTTGCGCAATAAGGGATGGAAGGTAACTCTGATTGATGCTGGCCCTGACCTGCCGGAGAAATTATCAGAAACTTCCCCCGATGTAGTTTTTAACGCCCTGCACGGCGAATGGGGCGAAGATGGCAGGGTGCAGGGATTGCTGGATATTATGGGGTTTGCCTATACCCATTCAGGGGTGCTGGCCTCTGCCTTGGCCATGGATAAACAAAAAGCCAAGGCGGTATTGTCAGCCCATGGCATAAAATGCCCAAAAGGGATATTGGCTAATCGTTTTAATGCCGCCGGCAAACACCTGATGAAACCGCCTTATGTTGTAAAACCCAATGCTCAAGGCTCCAGTGTCGGAGTGCTTATTGTGGATGATGGCGATCCTGCCCCCCCTGCTATTCTAGCATCTTCAGATTGGCCCTATGGTGATGAAGTACTGGTGGAAGAGTATATTGCCGGGCGGGAATTAACTGTTGCAGTGATGGAAGATCAGGCGCTTTGTGTGACAGAAATTATCGCCAATCAGGATTTTTATAATTATGAGGCAAAATATTTTGCTGGCGGTTCCAAACACATTTGCCCGGCAGAACTGGATACAGATTTTGCAAAAATCGTTATGGAACAAGCTGTTACGGCCCACAAAGCACTTGGCTGCTCTGGAATCACCCGTTCAGACTTTCGCTGGGACGAAAATAATAATGTATTAAGGTTACTGGAAATTAACACCCAACCGGGCATGACTTCTACTTCGCTTGTTCCCGAACAGGCGGCTGCTTTAAAGATCGCGTTTGACGATCTGGTAGAATGGATGGTGAAGAATGCGATTGTCCCGACTAAGGTCAAGGAAGGCCAGTCCAAAAAGGACGAACCGATCTGCTAGAACAAACAGGCCTCGCCGAACAGCCAGACCGGTGAAGAAAACTGTTTCATCAAAGGCCAGAAACTGGTTGCATGCCAAGGCACGATCAGCACGCCTTGGCCATCGACCGCGAACGGTATTCATCGGGATTGTCAGCGGGTTGTTCTCGACAATTGTGCTTGGGCTTTGGTTGTCCGGACATCTTGGTGATGTGTACCGGGTTTCTCAAACTTATGCGCAAACACAATTATTAAATGCGGGCTTTGGCGTAAAACATATCGACATATCCGGAGCCAGGCTTTCTTCGGAAGCCGAGGTTAGAAAAGTGCTGGGAGTGGAAAAAGGCGAGCTGGTATTTGCTGTTGATCTGAAGGCCGCACGTGATCGGGTTGAATCTCTGGGCTGGGTACACAAGGCTTCGGTGACCAGATTATTGCCTAACCGTATTGCAGTGGTAATTTCAGAACGTACGCCATTTGCCGTTTGGCAAAATCAGCGGCGGTTAAGCCTGATCAGTGCCGAGGGCGCAAGAATTTCGGCGATTTCAAAGAACCAGTATTCCAATCTTCCGTTTATCGTCGGAGATGGAGCCCAAAAACAGGCCGCAAGCCTGTTGTCGGATCTGGCAACCCGCAGGAAAATTACCAATAATGTGCACTCGATCATTTGGATATCCAATCGACGCTGGAATATAAATCTCCACTCCGGGGCACAAATATTACTGCCGGCCTCGCAATGGCAGCAAGCTTTGGACAAATTGACCAGATCCGATGAAATGCTCAAATTACTGGAACTGCCCGAAGTGGTGGTAGATGCGCGTGTTGCCGGGCGGTTTTCCATTCGTTTTATGAAACGACCGCCAGGAAAATTAAAATCCATGATGTCATGAGAATTTTAGGCAAAACAACCGATATAAAACCGGGGCTGGTGACCAAGGGTGCAGGTTCCTCACGGCAGGCAATGGCCGGAGTTCTGGATATTGGTGCGTCGAAAATAACCTGTTTTATTGCAAAAATGGATGCTAATTCCCGCCAGAAAATTCAGGTGGTCGGGGTTGGGCATCAGGTCTCAAAGGGCATCTCAAACAAGGGTATAGTGGACTTGGATGTGGCGGAGGGAGCTATTCGGATGGCCGTGGATCAGGCCGAAAGAATGGCTGGTCAGTCAATTGCCTCAATTACTGTTAATATTGCAACTTCGGGCATGGTGGCACGCCGGGTGCAGGGCGTTATCAATATGGGCGGCCGGGAGGTCAAGGATCGGGATGTAAAACGCTGTATTAAAACTGCGCTGGGTGGTTTTCATGAGCCGGAACACGCAGTTATTCACGCTTTGCCCCAACGATATCGAGTGGACGAAAATGCCGATGTCAGAGACCCAAGGGGCATGTTTGCTCACCAATTGGCGCTTGAAATGTGTGTGGTGTTAAGTCCGCTTGGACCAATTCGCAATATTGCCCTGGCGCTGGATCGCTGTCGGCTTGAATTGCACTCAGTGGTGGCGACACCCTATGCAGCAGGCTTATCGGCCTTGGTCGAAGATGAACGAAATTTAGGGGCTACTATCATTGATATGGGGGCCGGAGCTACTTCATTTGCAACCTTTAGCGAAGGAGTATTGGAGCATTTGGGCGTGGTGCCGATCGGCGGCATCCATGTAACTAATGACATTGCCAGAGGTCTTGGCACTCCTACGGCTTCGGCAGAGCGAATCAAAACCATGTTTGGTTCATGCATTGATGGCCCTGATGATGACCATGAAATGATTGATTGTCCGGGAATGTGTGATGATCCGCGCATGCAGTCGGATCAGGCGCCAAGGGCTCTGCTTACCGGCATTATCCGGCCCAGGGTGGAAGAAATTCTGGAACTGGTGCGTGATCAGCTTGATCAGGTTAAACCGGAAAATCCCTGGGGACGAAGAATTGTTCTGGTTGGTGGTGCCAGCCAGTTGGAGGGCATGGCTGATCTGGCCGGAAGAGTGTTTAATGAGCCAGTAAGAACCGGTCATCCCATTGGGTTTTCAGGCTTGGCTGATGCGGTTGGTGGTGCCGGGTTTGCATCCCCAGCAGGAAGCTTGCGTCACATATTCAATGTCCAGCGTGAGAACATACAAGGCACTACCCAGCTCATGGAAACAGGGGATAATGCGCGAAAAGCCCATGCTGACAGTCCGGTTCACCGCATGTGGCACTGGCTTCGGGAAAACATATAAAGCACTAAATTCGCAAGTGAAGGTTGCGGGTGAGGGTCAGTGACGAGGGCCACACGCAAGGGTCACTCATGAGGGTCATCGCAAATTTTGGCGCATATATACTTGACAAACCCAATCCATAGGCCTAATATATGGCTTATGAGTATTTTAAGTAAGACATATTTTCACAATGAAGCCGATGCTTTCGCGCATTTAGAGTCCATTATTTGGGCTGATGGTGTCACCTGTCCGCATTGCGGTAACTGTGGCA
>JALSYJ010000031.1 GCA_027071965.1 Robiginitomaculum sp.
TGGCCGGTCTCCCGGCTCAGTGCATCCAGGCTCTCGCCCCGCAGCAGCCGCAGCACCACCTCCTGCTTGCGCCTTGCCGACCAACGCTTCACCGATGATTGCTTGCTCATGGACACCTCCTGTCGCTCTCACTCTACGACCAAATATGTGTCTAGTATATTCGAGGGGCAATCCAAAGGAACCTTCTGAATGCTCACGTATCTATCGCTTCCCTGAAGCCTTTAATCATCTTCGAGAAAGCTCGTTTCTCCACATAATGCCGGTAGGCATTGTGACCGAGTTGGGCTGAAAAAGACTGGTCAGTGCAAACTCTTTTCATTGCCTGCTCTATCTCATGCATTTTTTCGCATATAATCGCGTTCCTACCATGCTCAAGATTATAAAACTCAGGCCCATGTTTGACATCGCGAAGTGTAATTACCGGGACGCCATAAGCTAGACTATGGAGAACACCAAGACCTACTGGGCTTGGTGAAACATAGGCATAAGCACGGGAAAAGATTTCCGCCAAAATTGCTGGGTCATCAACCCTGCCGTAAAATGTAACTTTGTGTGATACGCCATACCTATCTACAAGCCTTTTAAGACTGGCCTCTGTACCAGGAGCATTATCCGCGTCCTCCCCAACAATATTGAGGACAACATCATCTGGAATTCGGCCCTGCAGACGCGCAAATGCTTCAATAACAAAATCGACTCGTTTTAAAGGTTGCAGGCGACCCACAAATAGAAGGCTTCTCTTTCTTGCGCTGCTGTAATCATGGTGGTTCGGCACGTGCATTGTATTCCACGCGATTACGATCTTCTTGGAATCGATGCCACTCCGAATCATACGATCAACTTCTTCATCGCCATACATTAATAGTCGATCAGCCCTTCTCATTATCCTATTTCGAACAATGCAGGCCAGCGGATTCTTGCTATATCGATGCCCCCATAAGATGTATTTTGGCCGCTTTTTCTTATATAGGGGAGCGAGATACTGAGGCCATGCAAGATCAAACATGGCGATGACTACATCAAAATCCCGGATCATCTTGTCGACTGGCGAACCTGGTTGATAATGGAAGCGCCACACATGCAACTGTGGCGTAATAACCTCGCGATATCGGTCACCCTCCTTCACACTTGGCCGCCCGGAATGCAAAACGACGACTTCGTAGTGCTCGGCCAAACCATTATAAACCGGTTTGCGATACTCCATAATTTCATTTTGCAAAATGAGGATAGATTTCATTTTCCCGAGTTTCTTTTATAATTGACCACTGAATGATGAGATGATCTAAAACCAGTTGTAACTCGCCGCAGATAAGAAGAACGAACTAACGCTATCCAGACTGCAGTCCAGAAGGGCGCGTTTGAATTGAAATTTCCAAAAATTATACCCGGCTCAGCCATTGATAGGATCAGACCGCTCAATATTACGAGGCGAGTGTCGGGCCAACTGAAAGCAGGAAAACCCGCAATAGTTTTTGGACGTTTTCCATTGTTCAACGCGAGCGAGAAAAGACGGGCAGCTAAAAAAATCATAGGTAAGAAGACGATAAGCCCAGACTCGGCGAGTATGTTAATCCAGGTGTTGTGTACGTTCCCAATGCCGTAAACCGACTCAATTCCTAACCCTTCTACACCCACACCATAAATAGGCGAAGAAGCAAACCGTTTTAGTCCAAATACCCACGAATCAATTCGACCTGTGGAGGCTTCATTCACCCTCGTGAGAACATCTCCCTTACTATCAAAGCCACGAAAAAAATTGTCAGGTAGCCACTCCGTTACATTCAGGGAAAGCACCAATAAAATAATGATGAAAAACATGGCCTTTGATGAAAAATGGATGCCGCGCGATACTGCAACGCCATAAATTGCCATCGCAGCCAATGTCATTGTGCCTCCACGGGCACTTGTAACAGCGATGCTTGCAATAGATCCAACGATAACAATTCCCGCGATAATGCGGGCCGTACGAGGCCTCAACTGCCCTCGAAGATATAGAGCGGCTGTAAGTAGAGCTGCAGGAGGAACCAAAGCACCCCATGTAGTGCTTTGCCCTGCAAAGCCGCCTCCAACAACACTACCCAGTTGAAGTACCCACTGTTTATCCACCGCTGATCGAAGCCCAGTGGGATCAACAAGCTCTATAGGAGGATAGAGATTCGGCAGTATCCCACTATAAGCTGCTACAGGATAAAAGGAGGCAATGGTGAAAACGGTCATTGTGACGGTTAGACTTTTAAACAGCCACTGATATGCCTGCGGTCTTACTCCAAATAGTGCGATCAACCACAACAACGGTTCCAAAAAATCTCTCATCTGGTTGAACCCTGCACCCGCACCCCCGGTTATCGTATTAGCAATAAATGCTGCAATAGCGCAGATACCAAGCCGCATGATGACGATGATGCCTTGTGACTGAATTGCTCTGGGTATTCGCAACAGGCCTATAAAACACAATAGGCCAAACACTGTTATCTTAAGTTGGGGCAAAATCGTACTCGGCACACCTGGCAGCCAGTATATCCCAGAAATAGACACGTAGCTTGCTATCAGTACCACATGAAGTTTGTCGCTAAGAGAGCAATGAGATGGCATAGCCCGAGCGGTTGACAGTTCTCTCATGAACTCCTTAACTCCACTTACAGTATTCGGTTTTCATTTCATATGTTTTTATAGATGCGTGAATAGTTTGTTGAATCTATAACTATAATATAAACAATAATCAGAATATCCTTCATTTTACCGCAATCACCTTACCTGTTTTTTCGACTAAATGGTGATAAGCTCCAGAAGGTGATGCGTCTATCCAAACGGCCCCGTAATTGGGTATGCTAATTTTCACTTTTTTAATATATTTCTTTGGAGCAAAGGAATATATAAGCCACTCTCTGTTTGGTGATCTCCCCATAACCAAAGGCAAGGCAAATACAGGCAGTTCTGTCTCGTATTTCCAAGGCCGCGGAGGGTCTAAATTGGTATCTATTAGAAACCATCGATCTCTTCCCTGATATTCTCGAGGTACTACTGCTTGAAACGGATGCATGTGTGATTTATTGACAACCAATTTGCCCTTACGCCAAAATTTACGCAGTATTGGATTGGAATAAACGTTATCTACAGCATTCATAATTGAAACGAAATATGATCCGGTTTTTGTCACCGTTTCTGTCGAACCCCTAAACTCCCTGACCACCCGAGGACGCAGCAACCACATACCGAATTGAACCATGCCAGAATAGCGGTCTGGGGTGTAGATTTGGCCAAGCGAGGCGTAGTATAAACGTTTATCGCTCGGATCACCGGCCACATGCCCATCCCAAACAGAGATCTCGAACCAGTACTTAGGGTTGAGTTTATAAATTTCTTTCTGCATGAATACCCAATTCATGGCTCGAATCTGTGGACTCATCACCCAATAATCAGTATTCCGGTCCCAGTTGTGAAGGTAATACGGCGGACCACCACCATCCCATGCCAAGGGCCAAGGCGAGAACCGGCCCGGGGTATAAAGAGAATAATCCATCCAATTGGTCGAACGAGCAAAAAATGAACTACCAAATGCATTATAGCCAATAAATATCGCCTTATCTTTCCAGTGTGGATTTGTCAATCCTTCTCGCATGCCTTCCTGTAACGCACGATAGCGTTCAATCCATGCATCCCCCATAATTTTGCGCTTGAAGTTATCATCTCGACCGATTCCGTATTTGGCTATATAACGTTTGTCCCGCTCGATCTCCGTCCATCGTAGTTTGACCGCTTCATTATTGGAGAGGAATATAATAAGCGGTGGGTCAGGATACAGTTCCTGAAGTATTTCCATAATAGGACCAGCCGTCCATTTTCTACCCAACTCGCGCCAGTATTTCACTGGACCAAAAGGGGAGATCTTGGGAAGAATCTTATTATTCAGGTCCACCACGTTAGGATTTTTATCGGGGGGTAGATTGAAATAAGCCGGATCAGAAGTGAGCAAGTGTTCCCATTCTGTGCTGATGAAGGTTATTGGGAGTTTGAGCTCCGCTACCTTGTTGAGTGGTGCGTAGTAACTAATCCCTGTGTTCTGGCCGGGTCGAGGCATATTAAACCAAGGCAACAAATGATGCCCTTTTCTAATCATCGCCACTTGATAATGAGGGGTATAACCATCCTTAGACATACCCTCATTCCAATGAGAGGCTAAGGGCAAAGGCTTCCCAATAGCATCGTTGTTTCCACGCAGTACCTCTTCTCGTATTTCTCTTGCTACTTGTTGGAGTACTTGTTCTGTGGCATGGCAGAAAGCAACGGGAAATAAAGCTATCAACAGAAAAACAACACCCCCCCCTTTAGAAACAAATTCAAATTTTTTTTTGTCGGATATCAAACGGAACCTCCCAAAAAACGGATCCATAGGGATTCCTCCGTCCAGAACTGGATTCGTGATTCGTGATTCGTGATTCGTGATTCGTGATTCGTGATTCGTGATTCGTGATTCGTGATTCGTGATTCGTGATTCGTGATTCAATTGTAAAAATCTTCTTTAAGAAATGCACAAATTCTCTCCGAGGATTTTCCATCCCAAAGCTCTGGTCTTGCGTTGTATTTCTGTTCGCCAGACAACAGTTTGTTGAATTCCCCGATTATGCGCTCTCCCGATGTGCCTACAAGTACGTTCGTGCCTTTTGTTACCGTGACTGGTCTCTCTGTGTTCTCTCTCAGGGTCAGGCAGGGCACACCCAGGGCAGTGGTCTCTTCCTGTATTCCACCACTATCTGTCAATACCACTCTGGCATCCTTGAATAAATTCAAGAACTGCTGGTAAGGCAGCGCCTCTGTTGTAAGAATTTCTTCCGATAGAGGGATTCCAAATTTTTCCAGACTCTTCTTTGTCCTTGGATGAGCTGGAAAAATCAGGGGGATTTTTTGACTTACTTCGTTTAGCGCCTGAATCAGCTCTGTAAGAATATCTTTATCATCGACATTGGATGGCCGGTGCAGGGTAACCACGCCATATTCCGGGTACCGTTCTTTCAGCTCCTCCGAAAGTTTCAGCGATTCCCTATCTGCCCTTTTTAGCTTTTCAACTTGATGGAACAGGTTATCGATCATTACATGGCCAACGAAAAAAATTCTCTTTTCAGGCTTCCCCTCTGCAATCAGGTTATCCACACCGCTTTTTTCTGTGACAAAATATAAGTCTGTGATGGAGTCCGTGACGATCCGGTTGATTTCTTCCGGCATGGTCATGTCACCGCTACGGAGCCCGGCTTCGATATGTGCCACCTTAACATTAAGCTTCTTGGCGACAATGGCGCATGCCAGTGTCGAGTTTACATCGCCAACAACCATCACCAGATCGGGTTTTTCTTCTGCGCATATTGGCTCGTAGGCAGTCATGATTCTTGCTGTCTGTTCGGCATGGCTTCCGCTGCCTACATTGAGATGAAAGTCCGGCTTTGGTATTTCCAGTTCATCAAAGAATACATCACTCATACTGTTGTCGTAATGCTGACCGGTATGAATGAGCTG
>JALSYJ010000032.1 GCA_027071965.1 Robiginitomaculum sp.
TAATAGCATGGCGCCCTGAGAAATTATTGGTGTTCTTCTTATTGGGCATGGTTCCTTTATTGGTATGGTTGCCGACGAATATTATACATCTTGATGCACAAAAACCAGCTCATGCCGTTTTGGCTGGTTTTCTTGTAACGGCTCTAAACACTTTTGCCGGAGTTGCAGGGCCGGCACTGGATGTATTCTTTGTTCGTACACATTTAACCCGCCATCAGATCGTAGCCACCAAGTCCATTACGCAAGTCATAGCTCATTTCGTCAAAATTGTATTTTGGGGCGGCGTGGTTTTTGACGGGTTTACAGCACAAAACAGCGGGCTGTTTTTTGCATTGGTTCTGGCAATGCCACTTTCAATTATGGGCACCTGGTTTGGCAGCAAAATCTTAAGCCGCCTGCATGACAAGATATTTTTGCAATGGGTAAAGGTGCTGGTTACGTTGATAGGTCTGATTTACCTGTTACGAGCCGCAAGGGTGTTCATCGGGCAGTGAGTCTGAGCCGGGCTTCTGGTTTTCCCCCTTATCCGCAGCCGCAGCATCTTGCCACAACCTGACCAGAGCATGGGCAAGGCTGTTGCGACTTGCCTGTAAATAAAGCGAATTATCAGACAACCCATCGCGCAAAACAGCATAGGCTTTGGGAAGATTATGATATGGCATGCGCGGATACAAATGGTGGGTGGCATGAAAGCGCAATCCCACCGGCGCCCACAGGGTAGTAATGATAGGGTGGCCGGGAATGTCTACCGAATCCAGAAACTGCTCAGCAACCGACATTTTTTCTGTGCCCGGATTGCGATAGGCATGAGCGGCTAATGTGCGCAGAGAGTTCAAAAGAAAGATGAAAACCGCAATCACATACCATAAAATCAGAGCCTTTACTGGAATTACTTCCGTCCAGACCAACGCGATGGCTGCCCAGCCATAAATTGTGGTCAGAACTTCTTGTGCGAACCATAAAAGCCTAGGATCGCTTTTCTTTGGCACGGGTCGAACATAAGCAAGATCAATAGTCAGCGATGACAGGCTGTTCCAGATAATTTTGCGTAAAACGGGAAATACCCAGGAAATCGGCCCTAGAACCAAAAAACGCAGTATAAAAAATCCCGGCAAAATAAAAATCAGCAGCATATAGCCAATAATGCCAAGCGGATTACCGGCCCCAAATGGCAGATACTCCCCGTCGTCCTTGGTTCCGTATACATCATGCACGTGATGATGACGGTGCACGCCGTGATAGGTAAAAGCTGGAATTAACAGGGCAAAGCCACACAAAAAATTCCAGACAAACCGAAAGGTTTTGAAGGTGCCGGTTTTTAGATGGGTAAGTTCATGGGTGAACAAAACCGCACGATAAAGAGCAAATGTTGCAATCAAAACGCCGGACGCTCCTTGCCATGAGAACCACGGATATAGCACTGCAATTACAAACCCCGCCCACCCCAGCGAGATGGATAACAGAAAATCAGACCAATAAATTTTTGGGTCTGGCTTCATTAAATCAGCTACAAGCCGATTGGCTTCAGCCATTGGAAATGAGCCATTATCGCTCAAGATCGTCATATTATTTCACTATGTTGCCCCAGCATCCTCTCTTGACTACCGGGTTTTGATAATGCCTGCAAGTTGCCTAAGTGACGCAAGTTTCATTTACAGGTTTGTAGTGTGAAAATATACACAGTCAGACATTGCCCTTTGGAATAATTATAGGCGTAAAATGGCTCAGCCTGTTGCACCGCACATTGCCGTTGCTGGCCTCCCAAAGTGTCTAGAAATTGATCCAATGAGGTTGGTATCGTTGATTTCTTTGTTTTGGGATCGCAATTAAGCGCTGAATAAACAATGGTTTTGGCTTTGCTGCGCTGCCAGGCTTGCAAGGCATTGTTATCTGCCGCCAATATAGTGTTGGTACCAAGTTTAAACACCAGGCTGGGTTCTCGATAGTTAATTGATAACACTTCGGAATTGGCATTCTTAGAAAGTAAAGGGTGTAAACCAAGTTCGGCCAATTGGTTACTGATGCGCTCTGTGGTCTGGGTCATTGGGTGGGAGGGCACAATGAAACTTCTTACTGCGAACTGCCAGAAAAGCCCTGCTGATAGTGCCAGTATGAGGGCCTGTCGGCTTTGTCCGCGAATTATAAATATAGATGCACCAAGTGCTGCTACAACCAATAAAGACAGAATTGTTAATGCCAGAGGCGGCATATTCCATGGCTCTGGCTCAGCAACTTGCTGCAGGTATATAATACCTGCCAGCAGTAAAATCGGCATCAACAGGCCCAACCCGGCTGACAGCCCGCGGATCCAGCGAAAATCTGTTAGAAATTGCCAGCCCAGCCCACAAATCAAGGCCAGTGCCGGATAGACAGGTAATGGATAGTGAACCAGTTTTGTTGGGGTTATTTCCAGCAGCAAAAAGAACGGAATAATCCAGGCAATTAACAGCCTGATATCGGAGCCATTTTGAGAAATATGTCGGATGCGCCATGCCTTGATAATCCCGGGAAGCAAAAAGAAGCTGGCTGGAAAAATTGTAAAAGCAAGCAAGGCCATATACATTCCAGGTGGCGCTCCATGACTTTCCTGCGCACCAGCCAACTTTGCAGCAAAATCCCCTCCCAGCGCCTCGCGCAGAAACTCCCCGTCGGTTGCCTGTTGAATGGCCCACAGCCAAGGTAATACCATTACCATGACCAATACTGGCCCCCACCAGACCATCAAGGGGCGCAACCAGCTGACTTTGCGTTCCCATATCGTCAGAAATAACAGGCTAAGTGCAATCAGAGTTGGCCCTATAGGGCCTTTGATCAAGATACTGGCTCCTAGGATCATCCAAAACAGCAATACCGCCCAGCGGTTATTCTTGCTGCGTAAAGCCGATAGTGTAACCAGCATAATCGTAGTTGTTGCCACCAATGCCGCATCAGTTTTTGCAATTCCAGCCTCAACCGCCAAAAGTACAGAAACTGCAAACAGTGCGGCCCCGGCAAAGGCGGCTTTTCTTCCTACCAGATATATTCCGGCCCAATAAGTGGCTATTGCTGCCAGCGTGGCAAGTAACAAAGACGGCAGGCGGTAGGCCCATATCTGCCGGGCTTGGACTGATGAAAACAACTTAACTGAAGCTGCCTGTAGCCAGTAAATTCCTACAGGCTTTTTGTTGCGGGCCTGATCCTGAAACCGGATTTGAATATAATCTTCATTTTGCAGCATTTGTGTGGTGGCTTGTGCATATCTGGCTTCATCGCGGTCTAATACCGGCATGGTGAAGATGCCAGCACCACCGGCAAGCAGGGCGAGTATGATAATTATCAGTAAAGATCTGTTGCTTGAGAAATAGCGGGTTAATTGGCTCATTTGCGCACCAAATCACAGACAAGGTGAATTCGCAATAAATTCCCTCTTGGCGAATCCGATTTGCAAAGCTAAACACACCAAAATCAACCGGGGCTTATCTGCCATGCCAAAACGTGACGACATTTCCTCCATTTTAATCATTGGAGCCGGGCCAATAGTAATTGGTCAGGCCTGTGAGTTTGACTATTCCGGGGTGCAAGCATGCAAAGCACTGCGAGAAGAAGGTTATCGGGTCATTTTGGTTAATTCCAATCCGGCGACGATTATGACTGATCCGGAAATGGCTGATGCCACCTATGTGGAGCCAATTACTCCTGAGGTTGTGGCCAGGGTAATTGCCAAGGAGCGCCCTGACGCACTTCTTCCTACAATGGGAGGACAGACAGCCTTGAATACGGCATTGTCCTTGAACAGGGATGGCGTGTTAAAGAAATATGGCGTTGAGTTGATAGGTGCCAAATCGCACGCCATTGATAAGGCCGAAGATCGCGAGCTGTTTCGCACTGCCATGCACAAAATTGGTCTGGAGACCCCGAAATCGAGACTTGCCCACAATCTGGCAGAGGCCGAAGAGGCATTTCAGGCCATTGGCTTGCCTGCAATTATCCGGCCCAGCTTCACTTTGGGCGGAACTGGTGGCGGAATTGCCTATAACAAGCAGGAATTCAGACAAATAGTCAGTGCAGGCCTTGAGATTTCTCCAACCACGGAAGTTCTGATTGAGGAAAGTATCGTTGGCTGGAAAGAATTTGAGATGGAGGTGGTGCGCGATAAGGCTGACAATTGCATTATCATTTGCGCCATTGAGAACATTGATCCGATGGGAGTGCATACTGGTGACAGTATAACAATTGCTCCGGCCCTGACCTTGAGTGATCGCGAGTATCAGATGATGCGTAACGCTTCAATTGAGGTGTTGCGCGAGATAGGCATTGAAACCGGCGGTTCTAATGTACAATTTGCCGTAAATCCTGAAGACGGGCGTTTGGTGGTTATTGAAATGAACCCCAGAGTGTCGCGCTCATCGGCCCTTGCCTCCAAGGCTACCGGGTTCCCGATTGCCAGAGTTGCGGCAAAACTGGCAGTTGGATACACTCTGGATGAACTTGATAATGACATTACTGGCGCCACACCCGCCTCTTTTGAGCCGAGCATAGACTATGTTGTGGTTAAAATTCCACGGTTTGCTTTTGAAAAATACCCTGGAGCCGAGCCGCTTTTAACCACTGCAATGAAGTCCGTTGGTGAGGCAATGGCTATTGGCCGCACATTTTCCGAGGCTATGCAAAAGGCGCTGCGTTCGCTGGAAACCGGACTATGTGGATTTAATGAATTTGAGTTCCCTGGCCTTGGTGAAGGTGATGACATGGGAGCAATTTGCGCCGAATTAACAAAGCCTACCCCGCATCGTTTGCTCGCTATTGCGCAGGCGTTTAGAATGGGTCTGACCTTGAATGAGGTTCAAAAAGTTACCCTTTATGAGCCGTGGTTTCTGGCCCGAATTGAAGAAATTGTCCTCATGGAGCAGGATATTCAAAAGCAGGGCCTTCCAGATAGCTATGACAACTGGCTGATATTGAAGCAAATGGGGTTTGCTGATGCCAGGATCGCCCAATTAACCGGACAAGCAGAAACTGAAGTGCGCAAGGCAAGGTGGCAGGCGGGGGTGCATCCGGTCTATAAGCGCATTGATACCTGTGCCGCAGAGTTTCGTGCCAAGACCCCTTACATGTATTCAGCCTATGAGCGGGCAGCGCACGAGGAAGAGGCCGAGTGTGAAGCCGGGGTATCTGCAAGCAAAAAGGTCATAATTCTGGGCGGTGGCCCCAACCGTATCGGTCAGGGTATCGAGTTTGACTATTGCTGTTGTCATGCAGCGTTTTCCCTAGCCCATATGGGCATTGAATCAATTATGGTCAATTGCAATCCGGAAACCGTATCTACGGACTTTGATACTTCTGATCGTCTTTATTTTGAACCATTAAGTGACGAAGATGTTCTGGAAATATGTCGGCTTGAAATGAGTCGTGGCGAATTACTGGGCGTAATAGTGCAATTTGGCGGTCAAACACCGCTAAAGCTGGCCAATGCATTGCATGAAGCCGCAATACCCTTGCTTGGTACTTCTTTGG
>JALSYJ010000033.1 GCA_027071965.1 Robiginitomaculum sp.
CAAGCAACGCGGTGGAAGTAAGCAGCAATTCCATCGCCCCGAAAGCATCAGGTGACAGTGCGGTCGCGATGATCGGGAAGGCAACAAAGGCAAGCAGTTTAGATATGGCATCGGCACCGCCATAGATTATGGTTTCTTTACCAAAATTTCTCAACATTAACGGAGTGTTGCATCAGAAGGAAGTTTGTTGTCAACAAGGGGATGCTCTACTCTTGGTTTGTGAGAAGAAAATTCCGACTTAAGGGGATGGAACAAATTCATCAAATCTACATCATGATGATGTAATATTTTTTTATAAATGCTCCCAAACAAATATTGAGAAGTCTCGAGTGAGTGGTATTTTTCAACATACAGTCGAGAAGCCTTTCCCAAGTTTGTTCTCAGCTCAGGAGAACACACCAGCAATTCCAAATCATCAATTATTGTCTCGGGAGTAGACGAAAAAATCGGGCATTCGTCCAAAAATGAATATCGCCTGAAAATCTGGGTATATCTCTTATCCGAAAGGTTTGCGATCACTGGTAAACCAGTGGCCATTGCTTCCACGGCCGCCATACCATAACCCGGCAAAATCAGTTGGTCGGCGTGAATATCAACATCTCTCATAAAATCCCTAACTTCTTTATTTTTCACGCCTTGCAGAATAGCAAGCTCGATTTTAAGCCCTCTCTCTTGCAGGGTTTTCACTGCATTTTGAATAAACTCACTTCCTTTGACACCCGTGTGATTTGGGTTATGCAGAATACGTACAACGCCATTCACACCATCAGCGTTTGAATATGTTCGCTTGGGTTCCCAGCTATCGACATCAATAGCAAGCATATTTCCGCAGGGAACATCCCATCGAGCTATCCCCTCCAGGGTATATCCCATAAGAATGACATCGGCATGTTTTGTCCAGTAATCTACGCGTAAAGATACGGCCTTTTCGTTTTTTGCCGCCATTGGGTACGAAAGAAGTAAGGCATGCCGTATTCCCGGATCGAAGATTCTCGAATACATGTACATATCTCCACCGTAAGGTATCACGATGGTCTTCACGCTGGAAATACGATAAAGAAACGCCTCAATTCGCCATAATCTGGTGTTTCTGAACGCACCACCATAAAACGGCATATGCAAAATGGCCGCATGCCGTGCCAGATACAGGAGAATCAGCCATGGCTCCAAAGCTTTGTGAAAAAAACAAGGCAATTGGGAATAGACATCTTCAAAATAAAGGTCGAAGTCTTCTCGCTCGTTTATCCTGTTGTAGCACGTTTCCATGAGAGTCAGAGATTGATAGCCAGCCTGCCGCATGGCCAATGACCAATATTTGTTATTGATGATAGGAGTATGGCCCCAAACCAGTTTCCCCTCGCCTTTTCTACGAGCGGCAATGAAGATCATAGGTATAAAAATTGGGATGCAAACCAGGAGAATCCCATCCCTTATCAGCTTCAGAAAGCACCTCAACAACCTACTGTTCATAAATTGCAAGCCCAATGCCATTCCGACCAAAACCGTTGCCATTATAGAGCATGAACAGTCTCCCATCATGTCGAATTACATAGGGGTAAGCCTGCGCTTCACTATCCCAGCCTGAATCGGAGACATCTATCCCCACCTTTTCGTCCATTCGTTGCCAGCAAATGCCATCCGGCGATTCGGCATAGCCGATTCGGTATCCCTCGCCTCGATCATACGAATACCATGCCTGATAACCCCGCCCTACTTTCAGAACGCAGGTACGGGCGATGTTCTTTTCCCCTTCGTGTTCATGATCCAGACACACTACGCCATCACGGTTCCAATGAATGCCATCCAGGGACTCGGCATATTTGATGTGGTAGTGCGACTGTGGTGTTTCGCCGGAATCATCCCAGCGGTAACATGAAATATACCACATTCGCCACTTATCATTTTCATTTACAACAAAAGGCGCACTAACAAAACAAGGGTCATAACCTGACCTGGCCATGATCGGGGCTTTTCCGTACTTTCGAAAACTCTCCCCGCCATCTTCACTTATAGCCAAACCAATACTGGCATGGAAAAGCGGCGGCCTGACACCCGGATTCCATCCGATCGTGTAGAGATATACCTTCCCTTCATGTCTTACAGCAGATGCGGCATATACACCATGATCGTCAAAAAAACCCAAAGGCCCGGGCCGAAGCACCGGTTCCTTTGATACGCGCAGAATTTTCGTCGGGTTTTCAAGATCCATTTCAAAAAAACCCACGTGTGATCTGTTCTCGGCATCACGGCTTGCAAAATAGACTCGATACCGACTGCCTTCCAATTGCAAAGGAGTCGGCAAGGCAGCATGCGACTGCATCCACCACCTGTTGCAGTCGGGCTGAAAGATCAAGCCAAGTTTTTTCCATGTCATCATGCCTTCCTCACGATCAGGGTCCACTCGTAAAGCGGATAGTCGTGGATCAATGACACATAGGGGGAGAATTGACGTTTACAATAATCAAAGAAAAACAACGGATCGCCGTAAAAGAGATGATCCCTGCGATAGTCCACATAAGACGAAAGCAGATTGAACGCAAATCCCTTATCCGAATATTCATACATGTTCGCCAGGGTTCGCTTGATATGCTCCAGCCAATCTGCTTCGCTCTCGTCAAAGCGGACATTAAAGATACCGGAAGCAATGCTGTAATCGGCGATCATATTCAGCTCTGCGCCCAATATGAGTTCAACCCTATCCTGTGGAAGCCTGTTTCTTGCCTCAATCAGCATTTTTTCGCTGATATCATAACCTCTGTAAGTAGATACATTCACCTTGTTTTCAAGAAAATATTCATATAGTGAACCATAGCCACATCCGAGATCATTGACTGAAATATCAATAGAATCAGGTTCGATCACACTGACCAGCTTATCAAAACGCAACCGATGCATTTCCGGGTCTGGCCACCCTACACCTATGGATTTTGTTCCATGTTCCTCAAGGCTCTTGGTATAAAGCCTTTCAACGGGAGATAAATCAATAACTGTTTTTTTTCTGGTCACTGGAAAAACCTGCCACTGCCTTTCGGATATTTTTTTGCACGTTCAGCGAAATAGGCCTCATCATCACCTGTATTTTTTTGAATCAATGCGCCAGGGCCAATCAGATTTCGCTTGCCGATTTGAACCCCATCAGCAATGGTTGCATTCACGCCCAGAAAACTGTGTGAGCCAACTTTACAATGCCCCGAGATCACGACATGACTGGAAACAAAGCAATAATCCGCAATTCGAGAATGATGGCCAATATGATTTCCGCTCCAGAGAATTGTACCATTTCCTATTGTCACAAAAGGCTGAATGGTATTATCTTCAAAAATAAAGACATTGTCACCAATTGCAGCCCCTTTCCAGTACGTTGCTTTTGAACAAATGTAACTGATCAGACGATACCCCTTGCCCCTTGCCTCGTCGCAGAATCGTTCACGAACGGCATTGAATTTCGTGTATCCTATGGCCACGAACATCTCATATTCTTGCGCAGGAAAGATATGTTCCACATCATCAAAACTAACCAGCGGGAGCCCACAAAAGCTTTCACCTTGGATAGAATCGGCGGTTGCAGTGAAGCCTGCTACAACATAATCGCTATCATGTGAAAGGTAAAAGAGGACTACTTCGGCGAAGCTGCCCGTGCCAAATATAATCATTTTTTTATTCATTGGGCACCCCTGTGTTATTCAATTTTCCAAACGGCAGCACATAAAAACCGGGATATGCGCTTAACAATTCCTCTTGCGAACAGGATAGAAGGGCACTGTTATTGATCTTCGTATAATAGGTATAGGGGTGCTCTTCCGCCCCCCACTTTTTCTTAAAGCGATAGACACCTTCCTGACTCAACCATGTCCCACCCCAATTCCACCATCGGTAACCAGAACGCGCCGCATCAACCATCGCCTCAAACAGAATTTTTGCCATGGGCTGAGCATTTCGATATTTGCCGCGTGTGACCGGGGTGAAATATTCAACCGTGTGATTAAAATAAAATACCAGCAGGGCGGCAACTGGCTCGCCATCAATCTCTGCTTTATATATGCGAAATTCCTTGCCCGGTCGAAAATGGTTTGCCAAGCCCTCAAAGAAAGATATATCCTTTGCCTTACCCCCAATCATCGACATGTTTTCAATGTGCGTTTGGTACAGGAAGTTAATATCCTGATTGTCAATACGCACGCTAACAGACGATCTCTCTGCCTTTCTTATATTACGCCTAGTTGAGCTGTCAATCAAAGAAAGCATCTGTTCTTCAATATCGCCACTTTCTGGAAGTGGCGTGAGTTGCCCTAATCGTTGATCCGTCATATCGTAATTCACGGAATAGTCTGATTGTGAAAGCAGCGGGTGCGTAATCAGCGTCGCAGCAGCCAAACCTGACTCATTGACAATGTCATTATACTTTTCACACAACATTACCCGTGCAGCATCGGTTAAAGCAATGATGCCTCCATTACTACCGTAATATGGAAGCGAATTAATGACTCGACCGTACGGGCCATCCATTTCCATGAGAGGCAGAATGCCTTCGATATTTTCACCATTCACAGCCAGCCAGTATTGGGACCGACAGGAAAGTAAAGATTCCAAGAGGATTTTATAAGATCGAGAGTAGTACAGCAAGCTGGTATCAATTTGTAAAAGGAACTCATCATAGGATTGATGATGCCTTACATCCATGCAGATCAATCTCATACATCAACCCCAGATACTGTATTTTCACAAAGCCATTCTTCGATATTTAATAATGACCACACCAGCAAGCGTCGGTTTTTTTCTCCTGACAGGTGCTCATTTAACAGCCTATAAACAGCGCCTTTATCCATAAAACAATATATTTTCGCCCCGTTATTCATCAATCTGCGCCTTACAAAATCAATGCTATCCCCCTTAAACCAGCTCGCATCAGGTGAGCTAAACCCTTGCTTTTCAGCGTCAGTAATTCTATCAGGAATATACTTACTCATGACTTGGCGCAAAATATTCTTGCCATCATTGGTTTTTTGAAAATAAACATGTTTTTTGCTGCCAGGGGCATTTTCATTGATTCGCACCACCCGGTCTAGGTTTCGCAATTTCAGACCCACCGGACATTGCATGGCAAAATCAACCAGGTCGTTATCAAGAAAAGGCACCCGGCTTTCCAGGGAATGCGCCATACTCAGTTTATCTTCAACCACAAGCAGGCCGTGCAAAAATGTTTTTGCCTCGAAATAAAGTGAATGGTTGATATAATCTTCAGGGCGTGTCAATGCTGGTGCATGGCGCTGAAAGACATCCCTGAATATATCACGGGTCCAGACACCTTTTACTTCATCCCATACCGGTGCAAACACATCTTTGATGACGGTATTGGGAATCAACCGCTGCCAGAACTTGTAATATTTATCAATATAATGTTCAAAATCATCGTTGACGACGGCACGATAATAGCGCCAGGGATAGCCGCCAAACAGC
>JALSYJ010000034.1 GCA_027071965.1 Robiginitomaculum sp.
CTGATTTGCTTATGAATACTCATCACGCGGCAAAGAACACATTATGCAGACCATCAATGATAAGCTGCATGGAAAGCGCTGCCAGAATCACTCCAAACACACGAGTAATCAAAGCACCAAAAGTATGTCCTAATTTTTGCAACAACCAAGGAGCAATCAATAGCAAAATCAAAACAATCAACATATTAGCGGCCAGCGCACCAACTATTACGCCCTTGGCAGTCCAGTCATTAGCCTGTGACATGAAAATCATAATTGCCGCAATTGATCCTGGCCCTCCCAGCAGTGGAATTGCCAACGGGAAAACAGAGATATCATCGGGGCCGTCTTCGTCCTCAGCCATGGCTTCGGCTCTGGTTTCGCGCCGCGCCTGACGTTTCTCAAACAACATCTCCAATGACATTAACAACAGCATTAACCCACCAGCAATGCGAAACGCATCCAAAGACACCCCCATGCGCGAAAGCAACCACTCACCGCCAAAAGCAAACAGCAATAACAGTGTGGAGGCATAAATGGTGCCCTTAATAGCCATCAGGCGGCTATGTGCTGCTGGTTGACCTGCAGTCATGGTAGCAAAGATAGGCGCAACACCCAGCGCATCAATGACCACAAACAAGGTAACAAAAGCAGTTAAAAACAAATCAAGCATGGCTATATCCATTAGCAAACTCCCTTACCTGTTGTGTATGCGAAAAAGCCCTTGCCAGGCAATGGAACAAGCAGTTATGCAAGCCATGCACATTTGCCTTGTCGGGTACTTGCTCACAACAACATCAGCCCCGGATTTTCTATTCTGGCCTTAAACTCGGCTAAAAATTGTGCACCGACTGCGCCATCTACCACCCGATGATCACATGTCAGGGTTACGCTCATAACCGTGGCTATGGCCAGCTCGCCATTTTCCACCACCGGACGCTCTTCACCGGCACCAACCGATAAAATACATCCCTGTGGCTCGTTAATGATCGAGGCAAAGGACTTTATCCCCATCATGCCAAGATTTGATACAGTAAACGTGCCGCCCTGATACTCTTCGGGTAGCAATTTTCTATCCCTGGCCCGGCTGGCCAGATCCTTGCTGGCCGCAGATATTTCGGCCAGTCCCTTGTTTTGCGCCTGTTGAATCACTGGCGTAATCAGACCACCATCTACTGCAACGGCAATAGCCACATCAGCATTATGCCATAACTTCAAACCCTCTGGCGTATAACTGGCATTGGCAGCCGGAACTTTCTTCAAGGCCAGTGCTACAGCGCGCACAATAAAATCATTTACCGAGATTTTAATTCCATCGGCTTCGGATGCGGCATTGATCGCCTTGCGATTGGCCAGCAAAGCATCCAGCTTACAATCAACATTAAGCGGGAAATGCGGCACATCGCGAAACGAAGCGCTCATGCGCGCGGCAATGGTTTTGCGCATGCCATCCAATGGCACCAGATCAAATCCGCCCGCCATGGCTTTGGCTACAGTATCCACAGGTGCAGGCGCACTTGCGGTTCCGGCGGCAATGGCCTGTTCAATATCGCGTTTAACAATACGCCCGTTTGTGCCAGTTCCGGCAATGCTTGCAATGTCAATATTTGCCTGCTCGGCCATTCGCCTGGCCAAAGGAGACGCCTTAAGACGCTGTCCTGAAGAAGTCGGCAACACCGGTGCAGCTACAGTATCAGCAGGAGCAGCCGGAACTACTGATTTTGTTTGTGGTTTTTCAGGTGCTGTTGACGGGGGGGCATCTGCAACGGATTTTGCACCCGGCTTTACCGGGTTTTTGAGTGCTGTATCAATGGCAGAGGCGTCTTCGCCATCTTCGAGAAGGATTGCAATAACTGCATTGACTTTGACGTTTTCACTACCAGCAGGGACGACAATCTTACCCAATACCCCCTCGTCCACCGCTTCGACTTCCATAGTTGCCTTATCGGTCTCAATCTCGGCGATGACATCACCGGGCTCGATCCTTTCGCCTTCTTTAATCAGCCATTGGGCCAGCACCCCCTCTTCCATGGTTGGGCTAAGGGCCGGCATTAAAATTTCTATAGCCATGGTATTTCCTTATGCCAGATGCGCCAAAAGGGCAGCATTGTCTTCCCAGTTCTGACCATCAAAATCTTCGACTTTGATGCTCGTAAATGTGGAACGATCAACACAATTCATATTGATGGACACACCATCAGGATTTGATCTTGGAATATAATACGACTTGATCCCGCAAATTTTGCAAAACAAATGTCTCGCAACCTTGGTATTAAAGCAATATTCAACCAGATTATCTTTGCCCGCAAGCAATGCAAACTGCTCTTGCGGCACTATCAAGTGCAAAAAGCCACTCATGGTGCAAATGGAACAATTACAGCTTTGCACTACTACATCTGCCGCAGCAGCAAACTTAAAGTTCACTGCCTTGCAATGACATCCACCTTTGTGCTCCACCAAAGTGTCAGACATAACAGGCTCCGCGCACTGCCTCGGCAATACGTTCCGGGCTTGGCATGGCCAAGGCTTCCAAATTAGCAGCATAAGCAAGTGGTGCCTCAACCTGATGCACTCGTTTTGGCGGGGCATCAAGATAATCAAATGCACCAGCAGTAACCAGAGCTGCGATTTCGGCTCCTATGCCCATCCGCCCCCAGCTTTCCTCGACCGTTACCAAACGGTTGGTTTTGCGCACTGATGTCAGAATTGTTTCCTCATCCAGGGGGCGAATTGTACGCAAGTCAATAACCTCGACAGATATGCCCTCTGCCGCCAGAATCTCAGCCGCCTGTAATGAAAACCCTACCATCCGTGAATGAGCAGTAATGGTCGCATCAACTCCTTCGCGCCGCACCAATGCCTTTCCAATTGGAACCACCCAGTCATCAACGTCCGGTACGTCGAAAACCTCTCCATACATCAATTCATGCTCTAAAAACACCACCGGGTTTGGGTCGCGAATTGCTGCCTTTAACAGCCCCTTTGCATCAGCGGCATCATACGGAGCTATCACGATCAGACCCGGAACATGGCCATACCATGGTGCATAATCCTGTGAGTGCTGCGCCCCGACCCGACTTGCCGCACCATTTGGGCCTCTAAACACAATCGGGCAGGACATCTGGCCGCCGGACATATAACGGGTCTTGGCTGCTGAATTGATAATATGATCCATTGCCTGCATGGCAAAATTAAAGGTCATGAACTCAACGACCGGCTTTAGACCAGCAAAGGCCGCGCCCACAGCAAGCCCGGCAAAGCCATGTTCCGTAATCGGAGTGTCTACTACCCGGCGGGCACCAAACTCATCAAGCATTTCACGACTGACCTTGTAGGCGCCCTGATATTCAGCCACTTCCTCACCCATCAAGAACACATCATCGTCACTGCGCATTTCCTCGGCCATGGCATCACGCAGCGCATCTCGTACGGTGGTGGGTATCATTTTTGTATCAGCAGCAAGCTCCACAGCAATCGGAGTCGTCATCTGTGCAGTATTTGGGCCTGAAGTTGATATGACATCCGCTGTTTGCGTATCAGCGACTGGATCGGTTACAGGTTTTACTTCCGCCTTTTCAGAATTTGTCTTGCCTATAGACGCTTCATTAACATCGTCCATGGTTTCACCATCTTCGAGCAATATGGCAATCACCTGATTTACTTTTACATTTTGCGAGCCTGCAGGCACCAGTATTTTACCAATCACTCCCTCATCCACGGATTCAATTTCCATAGTGGCCTTGTCAGTTTCAATTTCAGCCAGAATGTCACCGGAAACAATGGCATCACCCTCATCAACCAACCATTTGGAAAGCACGCCCTCTTCCATTGTTGGACTTAGTGCCGGCATTAAAATTTCTATGGCCATAATCAGCTATTCATCCTTGTGATTCTTATGATTTTATATCTAGACAAGTACATCACTTAACAATTCTGATGGATCCGGCTCTGGACTGTCCACAGCAAAATCTGCGGCATCATTTACCTGCGCCCGGATTTCCTTATCAATGGCTTTCAACTCAACTTCTCCGGTAATTTCTTCATCCAGAATTTTTGCTTTTAGCATTTGGATCGGGTCACTTTGCTTGCGCACAGCGTCCACTTCTTCACGGCTTCGATACTTGGCCGGGTCGGACATGGAATGTCCGCGATAGCGGTAAGTTTTCATTTCAAGAATAATTGGCCCTTTGCCTGCTCTTGCATGTTTTACTGCCTTCGTTCCAGCCGCATGAACTGCCAGCACATCCATGCCATCAACCTCGAAACCGGGAATACCGAAACTGGCTCCACGACGATGCAATTGTGTCTCTGATGAGGAGCGCGCAATGGAAGTTCCCATGGCATACTGATTGTTCTCAATCACATAAACAACTGGCAAATTCCATAGCTTGGCCATGTTGAAGCTCTCATATACCTGCCCCTGATTGGAAGCCCCATCACCAAAATATGCCAGACAAACCCGATCATTCTTCCGATAGGCATTGGCAAAGGCAAGGCCGGTTCCAAGCGCCACCTGCGCGCCGACAATACCGTGGCCACCATAAAAATTCTTTTCGGTAGAAAACATGTGCATGCTGCCACCCTTGCCCTTGGAATACCCGCCTTCGCGCCCGGTAAGCTCGGCCATTACGCCGCGAGCTTCCATGCCCAAGGCCAGCATATGCCCATGATCACGGTAACCGGTAATAACCTGATCGCCTTCACCTATTGCCGACTGCATCCCTACGACTACAGCCTCCTGCCCTATATAAAGATGGCAAAACCCGGCAATTAAGCCTTGACCATATAATTGTCCTGATTTTTCCTCAAAGCGCCGGATCAATAGCATTTCCCGATAAAAGCTCAGTATTTGTTCAGGGCTTACACTTTTGGCGCGCGCTGACTTTGAACGGGTATTTTTGGACTTTGATTTTTTTTCAGACATATTTCACATGTGAACTTCTTTTGTTGCAGACTTCCCCGTGTAGCCAATCAACCATCAGCCGTCCACTAAAATATCTCTTTTTTATACCGGATTTATGTGGCCAATCCCAAAACAAGCCAAATCGTAATATCTAAAATCAATCGCTATAAACAATCAGGGCATTTGGTTCCATATACTGTAGTTTTGCTTGTGAGCGTTCGCTTAAATAGTCCAGATCGAGGGAGGAATTGCGCAGCATCCGGTTTTGCTGTTCCAGCCGATCACGAATTTTATGCAACTCGTCCAATCTTTCGCGCAAGATGGTTTCTTGTTGCTGATTGTTTGCCCAATGCAAAATGCTCTGGTCACCACGCAATACGTGATAGCCAAAATACAGTATTATTACTGCAATGCCAAAACTTGGCAGGAATCGCTTAACTTGCGACATATTCACCCAGGTCGCGCCGCTTTTTCTGCGTTTGCGCTTGTTTGCACGGCGCTTCTGCCATGCGGTTTTGCCTGTATATAACC
>JALSYJ010000035.1 GCA_027071965.1 Robiginitomaculum sp.
TGCCCAGGGGTGTGCCCAGTTCATGGGCAGTGGCCGCAGCAAGCCCGCCCAGAGCGGAAAGCCGGTGTTCATTGGCCAATGCTGCCTCGGTGGCGGTAAGAGCATTGGCCATGCGGTTTCGGTCTGATGAAATTCTCCACACATAAATTCCGGTAAAGCCAATGGTTATGATAGTGGCTGCTGCCAGTCCCAACTGGTACAGGTGGCTGTCTACCTTGATGATTTGGCCATTTTGCCAGGGCAGGGGCAAAGCAAATTCTGCCAATAACAGGATCATAAAAAACGTAAGCGCAAATAATGCCGCTGCATCGCGAAACCTAAGAGCAGTGACCGCAACAACCACCGGAGCCGCAAATAATACCAGAAACGGGTTGGAAAGTCCGCCGGTAAGGCCCAGAAGCAAACCCAGTTGAACAAGATCAAAAAATAATTGCGCAAACAGATTTTTTTCTGATATTCGGCGGTTTTCCCGTGCCGATATGCTCAAAATAACATTAAGCCAGGCACTTGCTGCAATTACCAGCAGGCTGGCCTGCAACGCCAGATCCAGATCAAGAACATATTCCACTATTAAAATAGCGGCAGTCTGGCCAAAAATGGCAATCCATCGAAGCCATATAAGAGTATGGCTATGCAGTCCGATTGCCAGGTTTTGCTGTTTTTGCGCGGGTTTTATCATGAACCTGACCCTATGCTTAATATGCAAAGCATGACAAGCTGTTATGAGAATGATTTTGCAATATTAAACATATATGACCACAGGACTTTCACAATTTTCAGTGCCGGTAAGAACCGTAATTCGGTCGAGGGCCAAGAACATTTCCTTGCGTCTGGATCATGCAGGACGTGAGGCACAATTGATTTTACCCCATGGGAAATTCTTAAAGCAGGGCCAAAAACTATTGCATAAACGTTCAGGCTGGCTGGAAAGACAATGGCAAAACCTGCCTCCTCCCATGCCGTTTCAGCCTGGACAAAGGATATTATTGTCCGGCAACAGAGTGCTGCTTATTTTTGAGCAGGGAAGAGGTTCTTACGAACTGACAGATCAGGGTTTGATGGTGCCTGCCTTGCGCACGGAGCTTTTTGCCAACAGGGTGCGTCGGGCGCTGGTTGATATTGCCCGAAATCGTCTGCGCAAATCTGTAGAGCTTTATGCCAGACACATTGGAGTTACACCGGGAAAAATAACTGTGCGTGATACCAAGAGCCGCTGGGGTTCGTGCAGTCCGTCTGGCAATCTTAATTTTTCATGGCGGCTGGTTTGCGCTCCGGATTTTGTATTGTGTTATGTGGCCGCTCATGAGGTTGCCCATATTAAAGAGGCCCATCATGGCCCGGCATTCTGGGCGCTGGTCAGGCGCAGTTTTGGTGATCCATCTGCCGCCCGTAAATATTTGCGTGATAATGCACCGAAGCTATTTGCAGTGGGCGCAGTACAATAAATTAGATTGCACTACAGTTTTGCCATCGTTTATGGTGGCTAATATCCAATTATTTTCCATCATTGAGTACAAGGGGCAGGCCATGGAAATTACATTCACCCTTGATCTCATTGCAAAAATTGCACTGATAATTGCAGCCGGTATCGGCGCCCAATGGATCGGCTGGCGTTTGCAATGGCCGGCAATAGTGCTGCTTTCCATTGCCGGCTTATTGCTTGGCCCGGTTAGCGGACTGGTTTTTGCGACCCCAATTATTGATCCGGCCAATGATTTTTCTGATATTTTACGGCCAGCCATTGGTCTGGCTGTGGCGCTGATCCTGTTTGAAGGCGGGCTGGGATTACGTTTTGCTGATCTAAAAGATGCTAGCAGTGCTGTGCGCCGCCTAGTGTTTGTGGGCGCGCCTCTTGGCTGGGCATTAAATACGGCGGCTGCATATTATATTGCTGGTTTATCGCTTCCCTTATCCGCCTTGTTTGGCGGCCTTATGGTAGTAACCGGCCCCACGGTTATTATGCCCTTATTGCGACAGGCCAGATTAACCGGTCGCCCGGCGGCAGTGTTGAAATGGGAAGGCATTGTAAATGACCCTGTGGGGGCAATTTTTGCGGTTATTGTTTATGAATTTATTGTCCTGTCCCAGCAGGGAATTCCGGGAATGCAGGGAGTTTTATGGTTACTGGGTGCGTCGGTACTTGCTGCCCTGTTTGGCATGGTGGCCGGTTTTGTTCTGGTGATTGGGTTTCGCAAGGGCTGGGTGCCGGAATTTCTAAAAAGCCCGGTAATTCTGGCGGTAGTATTAGTTGCTTATGTGGGCGCAGATACATTGGCCCATGAAACGGGCCTGGTAGCAGTAACCGCAATGGGGCTGACCATGGCCAATATACGTTTTGCCGCTATTGATGAAATGCGCCGCTTTAAGGAGAGCATAGCTACATTGCTGGTTTCCAGCCTGTTCGTGGTATTGACGGCGGGTCTTGCATTTGATGACATTTTGCTGCTCGACTGGCGCGTTGCGATATATGTGGCGGCTATGTTGTTTGTGATCAGGCCATTGATTATTTTTGCTTCCACTATTGGTACAAAATTAAGCTTTCAGGAAAAATTACTTGTTGGGTGGATTGCCCCGCGTGGCATTGTTGCGGTGGCAGTTGCCGGTTATTTTGCCAAGGAGCTGGGAGGTGAGGCGCAAATCCTGGCACCTTTGGCCTTTGCCATGGTTTTTGCCACTGTTTTGGCTCATGGCTTTACCATTGGCCCTTTGTCGCGTCTGCTTGGGCTGGCCAAATCAGGGCCGCAAGGGGTTTTGCTCGTAGGGGCCAATTCATGGACGCGCGAACTGGCCAGAACGCTGATGGAAATGGAAGTGCCGGTGGTGCTGGCTGATACTAATTGGCGGCGGTTACGCAAGGCGCGGCTGGATGGAGTTACGGTTTTCCATGGTGAGGTCTTGTCTGAAATGGCCGAGCACAAACTAGACCACAGCCCTGTTGACTGGTTGTTATGTGCTTCGGAAAATGATGCATATAATGCACTGGTTTGCGTAGAGTTTGCACCGGAACTTGGCCGCCACAGGGTATTGCAGACATCGGCGCAGGAAAGTGAGGAGGCAGATGAGAACTCCATTGCCTTTACGGCCAGAGGCCGCACATTGGCGAGGAGGGGCCGCACGGCACAAAATCTCATACAGGATTACTGGAAGGGCTGGCGTTTTCGCAAAACAGAATTGAGCGAAAACTATTCTTTTCAGGATTTGCAAGAATCCTTGCCCGAAGGCGCCGATATAATCGCAGAAAAGAAAGCTGGTGGCGAATTGGTGCTTTTTGATCCGGCCAAATCAACAAATGCCGCGCCGGGCAGCACTGTTGTCAGTTTTGTGCCGCCACAGGATTAAGCCTTCTATCTGCCGCATTTTTGAACCGCAAAACCCGTCCTCAAGTAGCCGCTAGGCGGTAGCGCACACAAAGAGTCCTCAAGTAGCGAAGCGATAGGACATATACCCGTCCTCAAGTAGCCGCTAGGCGATAGGACATATACCCGTCCTCAAGTAGCGAAGCGGTAGGACACAAAAAACCTTCCCACTTTTGCTAAAAATGCTCTCTAAAACTGAAAATAAACGAATGGGGCAGCGCGTAGCGGATAAATGGTTAGGGCCAGCGCCGTGAACATTCCAGCAGCCCCCCACCAAACCTCCGGTCTGCTCAAAACAGGCCAGTTTGGGCGCCATCTTGAAGCACCCAGCAAATGATCAATAGCCAGAGGCAGCAATATCAACATCATCATCCAGTTAACACCCAGCGCCCCGCCTTCACGCAAACCCGTAAACGCAGCCATAGCCGCCAACCCATCTGGCAGGCTTTGCGCCCGGAACAAGGCCCATGATAACAGAACAACAAGCTGTGTGAGAAAGAACCCGGCTATCCAGTCAAGAGCATTGGCACGGGGGCGCAATTTAGTAAGTTTGGGCTCAATATGGGCGATCCACATTTTATGAATTATCAGAGCCAGTCCATGTAGCAGGCCCCAGAGCACAAATGTCCATGCTGCGCCATGCCATAATCCGCCAAGTACCATGGTTGTCAGTATATTACGATATACCAGCATTTTTCCTGCGCGCGATCCACCAAGAGGAATAAACAGATAATCTCTTAGCCATCCGCTCAAGGACATATGCCAGCGACGCCAGAAATCGGTTATTGATGCTGCGGCATATGGGTAGTTGAAATTACGCGGAATATGAAACCCAAATAGTCTGGCAATACCGATGGCCATCAGCGAATAACCGGCAAAATCAAAATATATCTGACCGGCAAAGGCAAAGGTGGCCAGAACAATTGCCCCATTTCCATATGCATCCAGATCACCATAAACCATATCTACCGCAGGCCCGATATTATCTGCGATCAATGCCTTGTAAATAAAACCGGTAATAAAGGCCCTGACCCCGACCACTATAGTGCGGCGTGTTAAGCGTTTTTCACGTTCTATTTGCGGGAAGAAGGCCGCCGCCCGAACGATGGGCCCTGCAACCAATTGTGGGAAAAAAGCAATATAAAGTGCAACCCGGCTTAATCTGGGTTCTGCAGCAAGATGCTTGCGCCGCACATCAACCATATAGGAAATCGCCTGAAAAATATAAAAGCTGACCCCAACCGGCAGAATGATCCGCAATGTAGGCATATCTGCAGCCAGACCTAATTTGCTCAAAACTTCGGCAAAACTGCTCGCAAAGAACCCCATATATTTGAACGTAGCTAAAACCCCAAGCACGACCATGACCCCAAATGTCAGCCAGCGGGTCTGATGCTGGCGGTCATTGGGGCGGGCCGACAGGCGTAAGGCTACCAGCCATGATGTGATAATTACCAGGAAGATCAGTCCCAGAAACCGCCAGTCCCACCAGCCATAAAACAAGGCGCTGCCAGCCAGCAAAACCAACAGGCGCCATTGTTTTACCGGTATAGCCCAATACAGTACAAAAACTGCAGCAAAAAATGCCAGGAACGAAAAAGATGTAAAAATCATCGCCGCAACTCCAGTGCCAGCTTTCGCTCAGGTGAGATCGGCCCCAAAGCCCCTTGACGCTCAAGTTGTGTTGACATCCATGTGGTATAAATTCGGGCGCCATCAGCCAGTAAGTGTTCTGCATCAAACCAGATATCTTTATCGAGCTGCGCCAATAAGGTCAGGTCATCAGGGGCTATGCAATAAGTATATTCGCGGCATCTGGCTGCTATATAGGCCCGTTCATGGGCGTCGATAACAGGAGGAAAATAATAGCCAATACGCAAGACACCGTTCTTTTTCAACCAATTGGCTTGCTGCTTGCGAAACTCTGTTGCCCAAACAGGTGCGGCATGTTCCTGAATTTCTATCGGCGCGAGCAGCCCAAAATTTCTATCCCTGCCTGTAACTTCAGAGCGGGCGGTATCTTGCGGATCAAATGCCGGGTTCGCGGATA
>JALSYJ010000036.1 GCA_027071965.1 Robiginitomaculum sp.
AAATGATCATCAACGCCCTTAACTCTGGCGCCAAAGTGTTTATGGCTGATTTTGAAGATGCTTCCAGCCCGTTTTGGAGCAATATGATTGCGGGGCAGATAAATCTGCGTGACGCCAATCTTCGCACCATTGAGTACCAGCACCCGGATAAAAACAAAACCTATAAACTTAATCCTGATCCAGCGGTTCTTCTGGTAAGACCTAGGGGCTGGCATTTGGAAGAAGCTCATATGCAAATAGATGGTGAAGCAATTTCTGCCAGTTTATTTGATTTTGGCCTATACCTGTTTCACAATCACTCAATCTTAAAATCCTTAAATTCCGGCCCGTATTTTTATCTGCCAAAACTTGAAAATTCCAAAGAAGCAAGATTGTGGAATCTGGTAATTTTGCATGCGCAATCAAAACTCGGCCTACCCACAGGAACCGTGCGGGTAACTGTATTGATTGAAACTATTTTGGCCAGCCTGCAGCTAGATGAGATAATATATGAGCTGCGTGATCATATTTGCGGGCTTAACTGTGGGCGCTGGGACTATATCTTTAGCTATATAAAACGCTTTGCGCGCCATAAAGACAAGGTTCTGCCAGATCGGGCCGAGGTTACCATGACCTCTGGTTTCATGCGGGCCTATTCACAGAATGTTATCGAAATATGCCACAGGCGGGGAGCTCACGCCATTGGTGGCATGGCAGCGCAAATTCCGGTAAAAAACAACGAAAAAGCCAATGCAGAAGCCTTTGCCAAGGTTCGCGCCGACAAGGAGCGCGAAGTCATTGATGGCCATGATGGCACATGGGTGGCTCACCCCGGCATGGTGGAGCTGGCCATGAAGGTGTTTGATCATCATATGCCAAAGGCCAATCAAATTGAACGGCGAGTCGGCAAAGTCAACAATGCCAGCACCTTGATCCGCCCCAGCACCGGCAAAATTACCATGAATGGGGTGCGCACAAATGTGGAAGTAGGCATTTTATATATTGCCGCATGGTTGTGCGGTCAGGGTGCGGTGCCAATTCATAACTTGATGGAAGATGCTGCAACCGCCGAGATATCCAGAGCGCAATTATGGCAATGGCGGATACATGGCGCCCTGCTTGATACCGGCGATACCATAACCGCCCAACTGCTGGATGAAATATTTAACCAAACCAGTAAGCAATTCCAGAAACATCTGGGCCATGAAGAATATCAGAACCGAAAAATAGAAGCTGCCACACAAATTATGCGAGATATGGTAATGGCGGATGAATTCGCCGAGTTTCTGACCATACCGGCATATAAGCTAATACAAAATCAGTAAAAGCTGACGATCCGGCCATAATATCCACCATGGGCCAGCCCTTGGTGTTAGGATTGTGGCAGTCTGATTTTGGTGACGCTATAGCCCTTGGGGCCTTTGGCAGTCTGTACCAATACTTCTTGTTCTGGCGCAATATCCATCAATCCTGCGTGGCTTAAAGTCTCGGCGTGAACAAATGTATCCTTGTCTTCTCCTTGCAGATTGACAAAGCCATAGCCCTTAACCCGATTAAACCATTTTACTGTTGCCTTGTGATAATCGCTCTCATCCTCGCCCTCATCAAACGGAACCGGCTCAGGCTTGTCATGCAGGAAATCCAGTATTTCAAGGGCCTGCAAACCCTTAGCGCCCCGAACCACAGTACATACCACTTTATCGCCTTCGATGGGAGAGGTTGCGCCAAAATCCCGTAGAGTAGAGATATGTAACATTACGTCACTCTCTTCATCCTCTGACTCAATAAATCCGTACCCTTTACCAGCGTCGAACCATTTGATTCGACCTTCAAATTTTGTGTTTTCCTGTTCGCCCATAGTCTGACTTCCCCATACGCAAAACATGTTTAACATAAATTCACCCTATGCGTGAAGCAAAAAATCATTGAAATCGTTTCTTGAACGAAATTTTCTGCCCTTTTGACCTGCGCAACAATAGATACAGACGAACACCCCAAACCATCTGGCAACTATAATGGCTGACTATTGCGGCAATGATTGTTTGAAAAAAAATGCTTTGAGCACCAATAAAAAGATAAATATCAAGAAAAAATTTATATGTCCTTGCTAGGCTCCATCGCTCGCATGCTTCAAAGCCAAGGAGAAAATGGTGATATCAACACCAATATCCGCTAAATCAGTTCTGGTCGCAGAAACACAACCGTTTTTGCGATCCATACTGGTAGACATATTGCGTAATATCGGAATTTCAAAAATTCATACGGCAAGCTCCTGCCCAGAAGCTGTCTCACAAATACAGACATGGCTTCCAGATGCTATTATTTTGGACTGGCAACTAAAAGATGGTTCAGGAGTGACACTGGCCAACTGGGTTCGTAAATCACCTGACAGTCCAAACCCGGAACTTCCCATCGTTATCGTGACCGGGGATACAGCCCAGGAAAACATCCTAAAAGCCAGAGACTGCGGAATTGATGAGATTATCGTAAAGCCGGTAGTCCCAAAGTCTGTTATTTCAAGAATAAAAATACTGCTTTCCTCCAAACGAGGTTTTGTAAACAGCCCCTCTTTTGTCGGCCCTGACCGCAGAAGGCGCAAATCCGACAATTATAATGGCCGCAAACGGCGCCTGAAGGATACGCTGGAAGACCCGGCTATCGAGATGGAAATATTTGCCTTATGCCGAGAGATTGAACGTCAGATACCCCTGCTTGATATCGAGGACAGGGCCAGTGTCATGCGGCTTTATATGGTTAGCCAAAGTCTGTGGGATAAAGCGATTGCAGCAAAAAATTGCTGCCTGGAAGCTGCCGCCAAATCCATGTTTAACTATATTCAAAACACAGGGATATCAGGAAAGCTGGAAATAGCAGTAATAAAAAATCATCTTCAGGCCATAGCTGACTTGCAAAACCAGACGCAAAACAGAGAAACCGACCCTTCGATCATATTAGAAAAAATAGAAAACCTGAATGATCAGCCCATTATGTCATCACCTGCACAACCTGCAAAAAGAACGAACCATTGTCACAATTAATAGAAAAAATAGCCAAATGCACATTCCTGATCGTTGATGATCAGGATTTCTTGTGTTCTGTACTTGCTGATCTGATGCGCGGCTTTGGAGCTTATGACTCCCATTCGGCCAGAAATGGCGCCCATGCCATCGAAATGCTTGGCAATATAAAGCCAGACATCATCTTTACTGATCTAAATATGGAGCCGGTAAACGGATTTGAACTGACCCAATGGGTGCGCAGGTCTCCCAAAAGTCCAAATCAGGAAGTTCCGATTATTATGCTTACCGGCAGCTCTGATCTTGAGACCATACACACAGCCCGTGATTATGGCGTATCTGAACTGCTTATAAAGCCAGTGGTTCCCAAACAGGTTTTGTCACGGCTGCACGCAGTTCTTGAAGAACCCAGAAAATTCATTCGCTCAAAAAACTATGTTGGCCCGGATCGGCGGCGCAATCGCGATAAAAAATATGATGGCCCATTTCGTCGCGCCTGTGACCCCATGCAGATCAAGTCCACCACTGAGGCAGCAAAGAACGCTGAACATGCAATTCGCGCTCTGGTTTATTCACTGGTACAGATTGTTGCAAAGCTCTCTCCCAAAGACCACAAAAACTACAGCCAGTTGCTGGGCAGTATCTCGGCATTGAAACACCTTGCCATTGAGTCAGATAACGCCCCGGTAGCCAAGGCAATCTGGTCAATGGAAAATTATGTGAATGCTATGGGAACGAGCGGGAGCCTTAGTGTCGCATTATTGCAGGAGCATCTGGAGTGCATCGCCCTCCTTAGTGACCCGGCTAAGGTTTCAGAAGAAAAAAGCAAGGGCATGATCCAGAACCTTACCAGATCAGTCACCAAAAACCTGGCCCAGATAGGCGGCAAAGCCAGGGTCAGGACCAGCTAACTCTGAAATTGGCTTCGTATTGCTTTTGCATTTTGGCATGCAAACCAAATAAAGTGCGCTCAGCCTGAGATTGTTCATCACATTTTACGATAATTTTGAGTTTAACTGCAAAAAAAATTCATCATAAGCCTTAACCTTAACAGTGTTTTCATCGTCTTTGGTTACAAAGGCTCCAATCAGTGGCGGTTGTGCCAGTGAAACAAGCAAAAAACCCGAGCAACGGGTATAATAAATGGAGTGTTTTTATGGCTGTGGATACGAACATGCCGGTTTTGGTGGTTGATGACTACAAGACCATGTGCCGCATTATGCGCAACTTGTTAAAGCAATTGGGGTTCAACAATGTTGAGGATGCTGCAGATGGAGCCGAGGCATTGGAAAAAATGCAAAGCGGCAAAAATTTTGGCCTGGTGATTTCTGATTGGAATATGGAGCCCATGACTGGTTTTGAGCTCTTGAAACAGGTTCGCGCTGATGAGAAGTTAAAAGGTACCCCGTTCATTATGATTACGGCGGAATCTAAAACCGAAAATGTAATAGCTGCCAAGCGTGCCGGCGTAAATAATTACATAGTAAAACCTTTTAATGCCACCACATTGAAGGCCAAAATGGCCTCTGTTTTGGGTGACTTTTAGTATTTGTTTCACGGGGAAGTTCCAATGCCAGCTTTTGATGTAGCTAATAAAATTCGCGATGCGCTTGAAGATCTAAAAGCCGCCGATCTGGATGACCCCAGATTGATGGAGGTGTTAAGTCTGGCGGAAAATCTTGTGGACACCATGAAAATGTTTTTTGGTGCCATGGATCATTCTGTTCTGGATGAGTTCAAGCATATCGGCTCCTATATAAACAGAACCCGCGAGGAAATAGCAGCTCTTAGACCAAATGATATTCATGGTTCGCGCATCCCTACTGCTGGTGCCGAATTAGAAGCTGTTGTTGGTGATACGGAGCGAGCTACCGAAAGCATTATGACCCTGGCTGAGGATATTATGTCTTTGGAAGCTAACGATCTTGAAACTTACAAGACCCAAGTTGATACCGCGATGATGCAGATGATCGAAGCCTGCTCGTTCCAGGACATTACCGGGCAAAGAGTGTCAAAAGTGGTTGCTACCCTGACACATATCGAAGAGCGGGTATCCAGGTTTTCCGAAGTAATGGGCGTTATGGATGCTGATACGCCTATGACTGATAAGGAAAAATGGCAGGCTGAAAACCTGCTTAATGGCCCACAGCTTGATGGCCCGGCCACCGGTCAGGATGCCATTGACGCTTTGTTTGACGGCGAGACCAGTGAAGAAGCTCTTGGCCAGGACGACATAGACAATATGTTTGACTAGAGCATTTTCAGCAAAAGTGGGAAGTTCTTGTTTGTTCTACCGCTTCGCTACTTGAGAACCGGTTTTGCGTTTCGAAAATGCGACAAAACAAAATTTGCATTTTCAGCAAAAGTGGGAA
>JALSYJ010000037.1 GCA_027071965.1 Robiginitomaculum sp.
TTTATCAGCGTTGCCATATCATGCCTGTTCAGCAATTACGCAGCTAGTTAAATTCACCAGAGGTTAAGCGCAAGTGTTTTTACAGGCCCATTATTATCTGGATGTAGTCTTGCCAGTTGCAAGCAAGCACATTCTTTCGTATGGAATGCCCATGAGAAAAATACTCCTTATTGCCTTGGTCTTTTGGTTTTTTCATTCGGTCGCCTTGGCGCAACAACCCGATATTGACTTTGGCCCGGCGCACGATTTGCAGATTATAAGTGCTAATCAGACTATTTTGCTGTCGGTGGAACTTGCTGATGATCCTGATGAACGGGCGCAAGGCTTGATGATGCGCACTGAAATGGCCGACACAGCCGGCATGTTGTTTGATTTTAAGCGTATGCAGATTGTCAATATGTGGATGAAAAACACGCTGATTCCACTGGATATGATTTTCCTTGATGAACAGGGAAAGATTGTAACCATCGCCCGCAATACCAAGCCTGGCTCTTTGCGCCGAATTTCATCCGCAGTTCCGGTTATTGCGGTTTTGGAGGTAAATGCCGGCCTGTCTCGTAAATGGCAATTACAGCGCGGAGATCAAATTGTGCATAAAATGTTTCAAAATCAACAAGAGGAAATAACCGAAGATACGCCGGATTCTGCAATACTATTGCCTGAGTGAATGTGTGATTTTTCACAAGTTTATGCCATTCGTTTAATTTTTGGGCTTGTCATACCCGGCAAAATGCATACAACCACGGTCTTGATCGGGGAGTGGCGCAGCCTGGTAGCGCATCTGGTTTGGGACCAGAGGGTCGCAGGTTCAAATCCTGTCTCCCCGACCATCAACACCGCAGCCTTTTGCGGTACATAAGGTTATGAGGTGAATTTCATGTCTGCCCTGATTTACCAGCCTGATCGCAATCCCATGCAATCGGGCCGTGCCAAAACCAAAATCTGGATTTTGGAATTTGATTCCACAGCACCGCGCACTACGGATGTTCTTACCGGCTGGGTTGGTTCTGATGATACCCAAACCCAGGTAAGAATGAAATTTGCAACCATCAATGAAGCAAAGCGCTATGCGGAACGCCACGGGATCGAATACAGGCTGATTGAAAAAACTCCCCATAGACAACAGTCAAAAAGCTATTCGGAAAACTTTTCTGCTGACCGCAAGGAAAGCTGGACCCACTGATACCAGAGCATTTTTAGCAAAAGTGGGAACCGGTTTTGCGGCCAAAAATGCGACAAAGCAAAGATTTGCATTTTTAGCAAAAGTGGGAAGCTCTTTTAATGTCCTACCGCTTCGCTGCTTGAGGAGTCTTTTTTTGCGCTACCGCGACTGCAAGCCTCGCTACTTGAGCGCGGTTTTGCGGTTCAAAAATGCGACAGATAAAGTCCCGCTAAAATCATTCGCGGCAATTGCCTAAGGCCGTAAATGTTCTAGGCTTGGGATCATGAGCAATTTATTTGAATCTGCTGGAATGTCGTCCATGGCGCCGAGGCCACTGGCTGATTTGCTGCGCCCTGAACAAATTTCGGAAGTGGTGGGACAAGACCATTTGCTTGGTGATGATGGGCCGATTGGACGCATGCTAATGCAAAACCGATTATCATCAATGATTTTATGGGGCCCGCCGGGGGTCGGCAAAACAAGTATTGCCCGCCTTCTTGCCTCTCATACCGATTTGCACTTTGAATTACTATCTGCGGTTTTTTCCGGCGTTGCCGATTTACGCAAAGTCTTTGAAGCAGCCCGATCCCGCCGACAAACCGGTAAGGGTACATTGTTGTTCGTTGATGAAATCCACCGCTTTAACCGGGCGCAGCAAGACGGGTTTCTGCCCTATGTGGAACAAGGAATAGTTACGTTAATTGGTGCCACCACACAAAATCCATCATTTGAACTAAATGGAGCTTTGCTTTCGCGATGCATGGTGTTGGTTTTGGAGCGCCTTGATATTGATGCACAGCTAAGACTATTACAACGGGCGGAGGCACAAAAGTCCAGAAAACTTCCCCTGACCGAGGCGGCCAGAAAAACCCTGTGCTCCATGGCCGATGGCGATGGCAGATACTTGCTAAATCTGGCAGAAGAGGTTTTTGCCCATTCCAGCGACACGGCTCTTGCACCTGAGCAATTAGCCAAAATACTGCACAAACGAGCAGTACAATACGACCGTGATCGTGATGGACATTACAATTTAATCTCAGCCCTGCACAAGGCAGTGCGAGGCTCTGATCCTGATGCTGCCTTATATTGGCTGGCCCGAATGCTCGAAGGTGGAGAAGATCCGCTGTTTTTAGGTCGCAGATTGGTGCGCATGGCCTCTGAAGATATTGGCCATGCCGATCCATCTGCCCTGCAAACTGCAATTGGGGCCGTAAAAGCCTATCGGCTCATGGGAAGTCCCGAAGGCGAGCTTGCCCTTGCTCAGGCTTGTGTTCACTTGGCCTGCGCTCCCAAATCAAACGCTGTTTACAAGGCTTTTAACAAGGCAAAGGCAAGTGCTGCAAAGACCGGCTCTTTGGCACCGCCAAAACATATTTTGAATGCACCTACAAAAATGATGAAAGAACATGGTTTTGGCGAGGGCTATTGTTATGATCATGAGGTTGAAGGAGGTTTTTCAGGACAGGAATACTTTCCTGATCAAATGCAGCATCAGCAATTTTACAATCCCAAACCAGTCGGGTTTGAGCGTGGTGTTGCTGAACGTCTGGAAAAATGGCGCGCAATCAGGGATAAAAAATCTGAAAAATGAATTTGCTCATTATGGCTCTTGCGCGTAAACCCTCGGCCATGAAAACTATATTTTTGATAGGATTGGGCGGCGGGCTTGGAAGCATTGCCCGGCATTTATTAAGCCGCGCTGCGCTGCATTGGCCAAACTTGGGCTTCCCACTAGCAACTTTGGGCGTGAATGTTATTGGCGGCCTTGCTATGGGCGTGCTGGTTGGGTGGCTGGCATTTACTGTGGATGGCGGCAAGGATTTACGAATTTTTATTGGTGTTGGCCTGCTCGGCGGTTTTACCACATTTTCTGCATTTTCACTGGAGATGGTACAAATGATCCAGCGTAAAAACTGGGCCCAGGCTTTAAGCTATGGTGCGGCTTCCGTGCTATTATCAGTGTTTGCAGTCTTTATCGGCCTGCTCCTTGCCAGAAAGATATTCAGCGGATGATAAAAGTGCTAAAAGTAACTGTTAAATCAGAAGAAAGTAACACAAGGCTCGATAGGTGGGTTAAAAGAAGATTTGCAGGATTAGGTCAGGCACAGATTGAAAAAGCCCTGCGCAAGGGTGTTTTGCGGGTGGATGGCAAAAAAATAAAATCAAACTTTCGGCTGCAAAGTGGCATGGAAGTGCAAATGCCAGAATTTACAATAAATACCCCGAACAAATCCCCTGCGGCCAAAATCAGTGACAAGGATCGCAGTCTGATAAAATCTATGGTGATTTATGATGACGGAAAAATACTTGCACTTAACAAACCCTCTGGATTGGCCACTCAGGGCGGAACCAATACCAACCGCCATATTGATGGCATGTTAGCTGCCTTTGATGATGGTGAATACTCGCCAAAACTGGTGCACAGGCTTGATAAGGATACATCAGGCCTGTTATTATTGGGCCGCACTCCTAACGCTGCTGCAGCCTTGGCCAAATCCTTCAAATCCAGATCTGCCAAAAAAACTTATCTGGCAATTGTTTTGGGAACCCCCCGCCCCCACGAAGGTGTAATCAAGGGTTATATGAAAAAAGGCACGGGTCAAATGGGCCGCGAAATAATGGTTTGGGGTCGCCACGGTGAACGCAATGCCCAATATTCGCGCAGCTTGTACCGGGTGATATCAAGAGCCGGGGAAAAAGCCTCTTTGGTGGCCCTGCGTCCTGAGACCGGTAGAACTCACCAGTTACGCTTTCATCTGGCTGAAATTGGTTATGCCATTTCCGGTGACAGGAAATATGTCTGTGATCGTGAAGATCTTGGCGGCATTCCCGAACAATTGATGTTACATTCCTGGCGTATCTCCCTGCCGCACCCGGACAAAGGGCAATTTGAGCTAAGCTGCCCATTTCCTGAGCATTTTGCAAAAGCCATGGACATGCTGGGATTTGATTTGCCATCGACCATGGATCCATTTGAGGATATCCAATGAACACGACAACAGACATTGAGCGCTTCTACAATAAAGCCTCATATCATAAGGAAGGCCGAACCTGGGTTATTCTGCTTGATGACAAAAAACTGCACACCCCAGCTAGGTCTGTTTTGCGGGCACCTACCAAGAAACTGGCTGAATTGATCGTAAAAGAATGGGACGAGCAAACCGCTATTATCAATCCCGAAGCAATGCCGCATACAAAACTTGCCAATGTGGCCCATGATCACATGGGCGCAAACAAGCAACAAACTGCTGGTGAGCTTGTTCGCTTTGCTGCCAGTGATGTATTGTGCTTTAGGGTTGCTGAACCTCTTGATTTACAAGAACTTCAGTCCGAAAAATGGGATCCGTGGCTGGACTGGGCAGAACAACGCTTTGGGGCCAGATTAGGGGTTTCTACCGGATTGCAGGCCCCGGAACAGCCACTTGCTGCCCTTGAAGCCTTGCGTAATGAAGCCGTGAAAATGGAGCCGTTTTTACTTACCGCCCTTACTCATGCATCTGCAATATTAGGATCAACTGTTTTGGGCTTTGCGCTGTCCGCTGGCAAGATTGATGCAAAATCTGCATTTGATTTATCACGCATTGAAGAAAACTGGCAGATAAAGCGCTGGGGAGAGGATGAAGAAGCATCGTTGCGTGCAAGACATCTGCTAAACTCACTTCAGGCATCCACAAAATTTATGTTGGCCGCCAAAGCGTGATTTACTTGCGAAACTTTATCATGCCGTGCAAAACAGTGGCAGGAGAACAGAATGAAGAATATTCTTGAACAATTAGAAGAACGCAGAAGCGCAGCCTGTGCCGGTGGGGGTGTGGAGCGCCTTAAAAAACAACATGCCAAAGGCAAACTTACCGCCAGAGAGCGACTTGAACTGTTGCTGGATGAAAATTCTTTTGAAGAATATGACATGTTTGTCGAACACCGGTGCACTGATTTTGGCATGGGTGATAACAAAATACCCGGAGACGGCGTAGTTACAGGCCAAGGCACAATAAATGGTCGCTTGGTCTATGTGTTTGCCAAGGACTTTACAGTAATGGGCGGTTCACTGTCGCTGGCTCATGCGGAAAAAATCTGCAAGGTTCAGGATATGTCCCTTAAAAATGGCGCACCGATTATTGGCCTGTTTGATAGTGGTGGCGCCAGAATTCAAGAAGGCGTTGATGCACTTG
>JALSYJ010000038.1 GCA_027071965.1 Robiginitomaculum sp.
GAGCAAAACCGGGGGCTGTGGAGACCGCCTTTTCTGCCAGCTTTCTGGCAGTTTCAACATCATCGTTAATCTCCGCCTGTGAGGCCTCAGCCGCCAGCAAAACTGCCCGGCGGCGACTTGCCGCCAGCTTACTAACATGGTTTTTCTTTTCGCCGCGCCCCAAAGCCTCAATAGCCTCTTCCCATTTGTGGGCCGCAACCAGAGCATCAAACAATGTTTCAAATGCCCATTTGGCATCAGGATCAGCAGCAAAGGCTTCTCTTGCGTGGGTAATGGCTGTGGAGCTGTCATGCCTCTGCAGGGCGGTTTCAGTAAGACCGCGCCTGGCTGCCAGTCTGGTTCTTTTGTCCTCCAGCAAGGTTTCAAAATGACGCTCTGCACCGGCCACATCACCATCAGCCTGTGCCGCGCGGGCCGCCAATAGTCCCGACAAGGCCGGGCGGTCCATCAGGTCTCGAAGTTTTTCCGCATATTGTCTGGCATTTTTGGTGTCTCCGGCAGCCGAAGCAATCAACGCCCGCTCCAGTGCATCATATCCTCGCTCGCGGCGGGCTGCCTGATGCATTTTGCGCAGTTTTTTCGGCAAAGCCACCAAATTGGCAATGCCATACCAGAACAAAAACAAAACTAAGGTTAATAGCAAAAACCCGGCAATACCAACTGCCAAAGACAAGGAGATTTCCCGGTTAAAGGCATTGATTACCACCAGACCGGTCTGTGATGCCAGCCACCAGCCGCTGGCAGCAATTATAAGCACGAATAAAACCAGTAATACCAGCCTAATCATGGCACCACCTCATCAGAGTGTTGTGATAAAACCCCTGCCAGCACTTGTTCAAGATTCTGGCGGGCCCGGGCTTGTTGCAACCAGTTTTTGCTGGCTTGGGTATGGCCGTTTTTTATGGCAGCTATCTGGTTGATCGCAGCGCCAAGATCTCCGGCAGCCATTTGGTTTTCCGCTTCGGTCAGTTGAATTTCCAGCTTGCTTCCCTTGCCATCTGTGCGGCGGATTGTAATCAGGGAACGCATGGCCGATCCGGCCTTTTTCGTCAGCGGCGCACCATCATCGGGTCGGCTTGCAGCCCGTAACATTTCCGGGATCATAGCGCTTAAAGAGGTTTTTAATTGTTGGCGGGTGGCAACTCCGGTAGCGGCCATGGGCGCCAGCTTTTTTATCCCCTCATGATCTGCAAATTGCAGCCGTACCGCAGCATATTCAACTGGAAATGGATCAGAGCCTTGCGCTGCAAGTTTTAGATCCGCCAGCGCCAATGTGGCAGATGCGCTTTTTCCTGTTTGCTGGCGATTGTTTTGCAAGGCATCAATGCGAAGATTAAGCGCTTCTAATTCCTTGGCGCTAATATCATCTGCCGAACTTGCCTCTAATGCCTGCAGACGATTTTCCAGATCAAGAATCAGGTTCTTTGCCTCCGGTGCCAAGTCAGCAGCAGTTTCAAGTTTTGCCTGCAGTGCGGATATTTGCTGTTGTAGCGGTTCTGTTATGGCATTGATATCAAGTTCGCCGGTGTCTGATATTGTGGCGGCGGGCCGGTTTTCCAGAAGCTCAATCCTGCTAAGCGCTTCTTCAAACTGTTGCAGGTCTGGCGCCAGGCTTGCGGCTTTTTGCAGCTTATCTTGAATGTCGGCGATGGCTCTGGTGTTGGCTGTTATTTGCGCAGTGTTTTCTTTAGCATTTTTTGCCTGTGCGCTTAATTCCTGTAACTGGTTACGAGTTTTGTTCAATTCCTGCTTCAACTCAGCAATTTCAGTGTCAAGGCCTGTGGTTTGTATCATGGGCGCAGGAAATAAGACCCTGCTGCCAATAATGCCCAAAATGCCGCCAAGCACAATTGCCAGAACAAACAGCCCCCAAAGCAGCGGCCCTCCATAAGGGGAAGTCCTTTGACCCCCTGACAGAGCCTGTTCGTTTACCGGCTCAAATTCAGCGTCAATCACCTCGTCGGCTGTATGGTCTTTATCTGGTTGGTCTTTACTCATGACATCCACTGTATCTGCCTTGCCCGACACTAACCAAAGCAAACGGTTTAAGAAAGCAAAAACATATCCTGTAATGTCGCAATCATCGCCTGATCATTGGGTTGTTTGCAAATAGTGACATCTGCAAATTCCATATCCTGCAAAATTTCGGTTATCTGGGCGCTGAAAGCCACGGCTTTTGTCTGTTGCCCCAGCTCTGGCGCTAGCTTGCAAAAGCATTGTGCCGCCCGCCGTGAATGAAACAAAACTGCCGCAAATTCATCATTTGCAAGTGCTGTTTCTATTGATTGCGCAAGGCTTGTTACCTGGCGGGTGCGATAGCAAATGATCTCGGCAATATCAAACCCGGAGCTTATCAGCTCCCTTTTCATGGCTTCATCAGCAATTTCTGCACGCAGCCACAATAGTTTCCCGGTATCTGTCCGTTTTTTACGGGCGATTAGCTTTGCTAGTTTTTTGCCATTGCCGGTGCCATGTATGCAGTTTTTATAACCTGATGCTTTGGCCTGTTCTGCGGTATTGCCTCCCACGCAATAAACAGGAATATCACCAAGTTTATCCGGAGCTGGCAGGCTCCGGATTGCTGCTGCCGAGGTTAATATATATCCTTGAACCGCCGGGTCATGCTCTATGGGCCCTGCCAGGTGTTCCACACCCAGTAATGGACAGCATGTGGATGTAATACCCACAGCCTGCAGGCGTTTGACCAGACGATCTGCCCCGGGCCGTGTGCGGGTTATCAGCACTTTGGCCGCGCTCACAGCGCAAACCGGATGGCATTGCCTGCAAGCTTTGCAATTCTTTGTCCGGCCTTTGCCCCCATTTGTGAAGCTGCCGTCAATTTTTGGGAAAAATCCATAAATTCCGGCAGGTGCAATTTTTGCTGCTCACGCCATATTTGAGTACCATCAAGAGCATAAACCTCACCGCAAAAGCTCATGTCATGACCGGATATTTGTGCCAATGCGGCAATTGGTGTGCGGCAGGAGCCATCCAACGCCGCTAGGAACGACCGTTCTGCAGCCAGTTCAATTTGCGTTTTTTGACAGCATATCATGCCCAGTATTTTTGCAGTTTTATGATCATTGGTGCGAATTTGCAGACCAATGGCCCCTTGTGCCGGGGAAGGCAGCATTTGCTGTGTGGACAATACGGCACTAGCATGTTCGGCCATGCTAAGGCGTTTTAGTCCGGCAAAGGCTAAAAATGTAGCATCAAACCTGCCCTCCTTCAGGCGCTTTAGCCTTGTACCGACATTACCGCGCAACAGGACAAATTTTGCATCAGGGCGCAAGGTTAGAACCTGTGCCTGCCTGCGGACACTGGCCGTGCCAATAACCGGGTTCTTTGGCAGATATTCCAAAGAGTTAATCTGCCCTGCAATCAAGGCTTCTCTGGGGTCTTCACGGGGCAGCATTCCGGCAAATTCTAAGCCTTCGGGCTCCAGGGTTGGCACATCTTTCATAGAGTGAACCGAAACATCAATCTGCCCTGCAATCAGTGCTGTATCCAGCTCCTTGGTGAACAGGCCCTTGCCACCGGCTTCAACCAGGGCTCGATCCTGTAATTGATCGCCAGAAGTGGTAAAGGTTTTTATCGCTATCTGCTGTTTGGCCTCATCCGCATCAAGTCCTGATTGCCCGGCGATTAGTTTGCGGGTTAAACGGGCTTGTGCGAGCGCCAGAGGCGATCCGCGTGAACCTAATGTCAGCAAAGCTTGCGTCATCATAATCCCTGATGGTATCGAAGAAGCATGGAACTAGACCAAAAACATCCCCTTGCGCAAGAACTCAATCACAGACCTAAAGTTACGGTGCTGGGGCTGGAAAGCTCCTGTGATGAAACCGCAGCAGCAATAGTTGAAGTTTCTGCTTCCGGTGAAATTACAATCCGCTCAGATTGTGTTTTTTCGCAAACCGAACAACATGCTCCCTTTGGTGGAGTGGTGCCAGAGATAGCCGCCCGCGCCCATGCTGATATTATGGACGTAGTGGTGAAGCAGGCCCTGTCGGAGGCCGGGCTTGAACTTGCGGATATGGACGGGATTGCCGCTACCACCGGCCCCGGCCTGATCGGTGGTGTGCTGGTGGGAATGATGACTGCAAAAGCGCTGTCTTTGGGTTCCGGCCTGCCGTTTTTGAGCATAAATCATTTAGAGGGCCATGCTTTAAGTCCGCAATTGGCAGCACCTTTGGCTTTTCCTTATTTATTGCTTCTGGTTTCTGGCGGCCATACCCAATTGCTGGCGATTGAAGACCTTGGGCGCTATCATCGTTATGGCTCAACCATTGATGATGCTGCCGGAGAAGCCTTTGATAAAACCGCTAAAATTATGGAATTGGGCTTTCCCGGTGGCCCGGCAGTGGAAAAAATAGCAAAAACCGGGGACAAAACCCGGTTTGACCTGCCCCGACCTCTGGCAAAACGGGCCGGCTGTGATTTTTCCTTTGCCGGATTAAAAAGCGCGGTGCAACGTCATTGGCAGGCATTAGAGGCACCAACGGAACAAGATAAGGCTGATCTTGCCGCCAGTTTCCAGCATGCTGCCTGTGATATATTGGTGGGACAGAGCAAAAAGGCCATGAGGCGCTTTATTAGTGAATTTGGTGCCACTCATCTGGTTGTGGCTGGCGGGGTTGCGGCCAATCAGGCAATCCGCAGTCAGCTACAGGAGCTTGCAAGAGATAATGGTTTTGGGTTTTTAGCTCCGCCATTACGGTATTGCACAGATAATGGGGCCATGATCGCGCTGGCCGGGGCCTTGCGCCTGCAGCGAGGCATGGTCAGTTCCTTAAGGGTTGCGGCTCGTCCGAGGTGGCCATTAGATGAGCTTTCGGCTAAAAACAATCCAACTTCTGGTTCCGGTAAAAAAGGCCCTAAATCATGAATGAATTTTCCAGTATTGGCATTTTAGGCGGTGGCGCATGGGGTACGGCCTTGGCCCAAACCTGTGCCCGGGCCGGGCGCAAGGTTATTATGTGGGTGCTGGAAGAAGATGTAAAAAATACCATAAACCAGTCCCATGAGAATAAAAAATTTCTTCCGGGCTTTAGTCTTGATCCAACCATTATCGCCAGCAATGATCCCAAAAAGGCCATTGAATGTGATGCGATTTTGTCGGTGATTCCGGCGCAACACACCCGTAGCATCTTTGCAGGATTGCGTGATGCTCTGCCAGAGGGAAAGCCCGTCTTATTGTGCTCAAAAGGCATTGAACAACAAAGCGGGAAGCTGATGACACAGGTATTGGCCGAAACCCTGCCCCAGGCTTTACCTGCGGTATTATCTGGCCCGAGCTTTGCGGTAGATGTGGCTGCTGGTC
>JALSYJ010000039.1 GCA_027071965.1 Robiginitomaculum sp.
AGTCTGATTATAAAGTATATTTTTTCTTATGACAGTAAGAATTTTGCTGCCGCCTTAAGAAAGAATGGCATTGTTAAGGGGGAGGCCCTTATGGTGCATTCATCCTGGTGGCCTTCAAATGGTTTTCAGGGCAAGCCAGTGGAGCTGATTGATTCGCTGAAAGAGGTGGTTGGAGTTGACGGTCTGCTGAGCATGACTTCGATGACCTATCAGAATGAGAGCACTCGGGCGTTTTTGGCGCGGGGTGTGGCGGTGAAGCTTTGCCGTAGTGCGTCAAAAATGGGGCTGTTAACTGAGGTGTTTCGCCGTGGCCAGGGGGTTGCACGAAGCTTGAATCCGGCGCACCCCATCTTGGCCTGGGGTGACAGGGCAGCATGGTTTATTGAGGGGCATGACAAGGTTGAGTGCTCATTTGGCAAGGGGTCACCATTTGATAAGTTATTGCAATTAAAGGGAAAAATACTCTGTATTGATGCCCCTTTTTCTACTATTACGTTTACCCATTTCTTAGAAGACAGGATTGCAGCATCTTTGCCTTTTGAGCTGTATGAGCCTGAGCCGATGCTGGGCAGAGTGATTGACCGTGATGGCGTCGAACATGGGGTGACTACACGTGTGCTAAGCGAGGCGGCGAATTTGCTCCGGCGTGAGGAAAGGCTGATTCAAGAGCTTGATGCATTAGGGCTGGTTCAGCGCTTTCGGGTGGGCAATACCCGCTTTCTCTTGATCGAATGTGAGCCAATGACACAATGTGTTGATAAAATGGTTGCTGAGGGAAATGTTTTTTTTGATGCGCCAGTGAATCAGTGAGCTGGTATTATCTGGCGCTAATGTAAATAAGCATAATCTATCTGGAGTTTTTCAAATGGATCAACAGGTTAGTAATCTCAGCCTTAATCTTCGTGTATTAAAAGAGTCTATTGGGTTTGGCAAAACCAGGTTGCAGCCTGCCAAAGTGCATCTTGATGCGGTGATGCAATGGCTTTGCCGGGCGCAAGACAAAACGGTTGATGATGGCGTGGCTCAGACTTATTTAGTCAAGTATTTGAAGTGGGCGAACTCTTATCCCGAAACGACCGGATATATTATCCCCAGTTTTTATCGCTATTGGGCTTTAACGGGTAATGATGAATACCGTGATCGTGCCAAGCGGATGACCGATTGGGAGTGTGAGATTCAATTGCCAGATGGCGGGGTGTTGGCGGGCGCGATGGGGGCTTCGGACAAACCAACGATTTTTAATACGGGTCAGGTATTGTTTGGCTGGGTGCGGGCGTTTGAAGTCGAGCAAGACGAGCGTTATCGCGAATCGGCCGCTAAAGCCGCACAGTGGCTGTGTGACGTGATGGATGAAGACGGTTGCTGGCGCAAGTTTGGTTCGCCAATGACAACGTCAACGGGGCCGAATCTTTATAATACACGCAGTGCCTGGGGCATGGTGCGGGTGCATGAGATTACCGGGGAGCAAAGGTTCTTAGATTGTGCTGTGAAAAATTTAGAATGGGCGCTGACTCAAGCGCATGAGAATGGCTGGTTGGAGTACAATTGCCTGCAAGATAATAATCAGCCTTTTCTGCATACCATTGCTTATGCCATGCGCGGCTTTTTGGAGATTGGCGCCTATGCCAATCGCCAGGATTTTATGGATGAGGCAATTAAGATCGGCTATGCCATGTTGACCGCCTTGCCTGCTAATGGCTTTATGCCGGGGCGTTTCGATAAAGGCTGGCAGCCGACGGTGAAATGGAGTTGTTTGACGGGTAATGCGCAGATGGCGATTAACTGGGGGCGGCTTTATAAGTTAACTGGTGACGAGAGGTATAAAGATGCGGTGATGCGTATAAATACTTTTACCAAGTCAACGCAAAAACTGTCGGGCAACCCGAACGAGATGGGTGGTATCAAGGGCTCACATCCAGTGAGTGGTGGCTACCATCCATGGCAGTATCCAAATTGGGCCGCTAAATTCTTTGCAGATGCATTGTGCACTGAAGGGCTTTTAGGTGGAGAGTTTCAATTTGATGATGCTCGCGATTTATTGTTTTCATGAAATTGTATGATCCTTTTTTAAAAGGGTAGAAGAAGTATGGTAAATAAGTCTGCCGCGAAGGTTACAGCGCATACTACCTGTGTCTGCCCCGTTTGTTTCAGGAACTGCCCATTACCAAAGGTGATGGTAGTTGTCCCAAGCTGCTCAATGGAATTCTGGGGACACAACACTAATTCTGGGGACACAACACTTAATTTATCCAGATATTCCTTTTCTCTCACATTCAGGTTTGATGCCTTATTGATTCTGCCTGTTGAGGTTTGAATACTTCGGGGGGGGGTAAGATAATCAATATTCATATAATATTCTGAATATAATCAAAAATCATGGACAATAATCGTTATTCATGAAATTATCGCTGTGGCGATTAATAATCTGAATTCATGAATATGTTTGAATGTAATCAAAATTCATACTCTGGCGCTGTTTTTCACGCTTTTCCGGCTCTGGAAGAAGAGTCAACGCATGCAGGATATGCAGCACTGATCTCAGGGTATGGGTTGCCTGTACCTGCGCCGGATTACTTGTGTGCAATCGGAACCAAACATAAGCGGGTCGAAAAGGGGCGATGGCGTATTTTTACGCCAAGGCATAAACCGGAAGATAGTCTGTATGGCCACCTGAAATTTGCACTCAAGTATGAAGGTATTGATCTGGCTGTACTCAAAGCCTTGTTTGTCTCGATTGAGCCGGAAGCTATTATCGACATTATTCGTTCGCAACCAACCGGCGCTTATAGCCGCAGGATCTGGTTCTTGTATGAGTGGCTATGCATCGAAGAGCTTGATATCGAGGATGCAAAACAGGGTAATTTTGTTGCGCTTATCAATGACAAGCTTCAATACTCTGGTGCGGCACGTGAGTCAAAACGCCATCGCGTCCGTAATAATTTGCCTGGTACCCGTGAATTCTGCCCATTGATCAGAAGAACAAAAACCCTTGATCAATTTATTGGCATGAATTTGTCACAGGTCGCTATCGACCGCATTGGTAAAACACATGCAGATCTATTGAGTAGAGCGGCCGCTTTTCTTTTGCTAAAAGATTCAAAGGCAACCTACACCATAGAAGGGGAGTCACCCCCACATAATCGCATTGAACGGTGGGGGAAAATCATTGGTGAGGCAGGGCGTCGGAAGCTGACTTTTGAAGAGTTGGACTCTCTTCAACGCATTGTCATTGTTGATAATCGTTTTGTTATGCCCGGGTTGCGCATTGAAGGCGGTTTTGTTGGTGATCATGACCGTGTAACCGGAATGCCAATGCCTGTTCATATCTCGGCACGTCCAGAGGATTTGGAAAGTCTTCTGTCCGGCTTGATCGAAACATCTCTGCTACTTGGCAAGAGTGATTATGATGCCGTGCTCATGGCGGCATTGATTGCCTTTGGCTTTGTGTTTATTCATCCGTTTGAAGATGGCAATGGCCGTATTCATCGTTATCTATTTCATCATGTCCTGGCAGAAAAGGGGTTTGTTCCCAAAGGTTTGGTCTTTCCAGTATCCTCCGTTATTCTGGATCGCATTGGTAATTACAGACAAACGCTGGAACATTATTCAAAACCCAGGCTTGATCTGATTGAATGGCGGCCTACCGAAAAAAACAATGTTGAGGTTTTGAATGAGACCATCGATTTGTATCGCTATTTTGATGCAACCAAGCAAGCAGAATTCTTTTTTGAATGCGTTGAGGAAACAGTCAATAAAACGCTGCCTGAGGAGGTGGACTACCTCAAAAAGTATGATCTTCTCAACGATTTCATCAAAAACTATATAGATATGCCAGATAAACTGGTTGATCTTCTTATTCGCTTTCTCAATCAAAATGGCGGCAAGTTATCCAAACGTGCGCGGGATAAAGAGTTCAACCAATTTACCGAGGTAGAAGTAGAGGTCATTGAACGCCAATATGATAATATTTTTCATGCAGATGAGTGAAAGTGTATTTTACCGCAGGTCATGGACTCTGGCAGGCCGCCTTGATCCTTGAATTTAACTCTGGGGACACAGCACTTATTTATCCAGATATTCCTTTTCTCTCATATTGGATATTGTGTCTCCATATCTCCCTATTTATTAAATTTGGTAGAGCTGTAACGCAAAAAAAAATTATTTTAAGCAAGTGTTGAAACTGGAATGATGCCTTTTTGAGGAAAGTTGTTGGAAGTTCGACTTGCGTTAGTATGTCGTTTGATGAAATATGTGGGCCAGTTTTTTGCTAATAGTTTTTCTTTCAAACTGAGCCAAATATTCGTTGTTGAAGTTAATTTCTGTCAGGATAGGTTGTGCTAGCCATTTTTCTAATTCAGGTTTAATGCTTTCCGTTGATTCTGCGGGTAGCACAATACCAGCGTTTGCTTTTTCGATGATTTCTTGGGTTGCGCCTGGATTGCACAGTGCAAATATAGGGCGTTTTGATGCAATGTATTCGAATAGCTTGCCAGGTATGACGCCATCTGAAGTCGCCCCTGTATCAACAATTAATAACAGGTAATCACATTGCACCTGCGCACGCATGGCCTCTTGGTAGCTTACATCGCCATGAAATTGATATAGGTCAGTTATATTGTATTTATTGAGTATTTCATCGTAGCGTTTTTGTATCTCGGATGAGACACCGCCATAGATGTGTACGCGCACGTTTTTAATCAGTTGTGGGTTTTTTTGTTTAATTAGCCCCAGGGCTTCGGCGAAGGCGTAGCCGCGCCGGTTTTTGAACAGACGGCCGGTGTAGACAAAATCAATGGTGTCATTTTCTTCTCTTGGTTCAGCGAGGAGTGGTTCGAATGTTTCCGGATCGTAACCGTTGGTGAGTGTCTCCCAGCGGCATGTTGCCTGGGGGTGCAGTTTTTTCAGGTATGCGGTTTTTTGTTCTGAGACCGAAATAACAATGTCTGCGGCCTTTACCAGCTTGCGCTCCATGTTCAGTTCCAGTCGTTTCCGTAACGGGTTTATCCATTCACGCAGTACGTCGCCTTCCCATAGGTCGCGGTAATCCATGATCCAGGGGATATTGCGTTCTTTTTTGAGGCGATAGCCGATAAATGCTGCGCTGAATGGGGGAAGGCTGGTGAATACGATGTCGATTTTGTTGTTATCGCAGATATTAGCAGCCAGCTGATGTGCTTTTTTGGTCCAGGGGAGGTAGTCGTCCGGGGTGTAGATCCAGTGACGGAAAAGCCATTTTAGGGCGAGCATAGGTTTGTTGAATAACGAGCCGCTTTCTTTTTTTGCTTGGTTTGAATTTGCCTTTGTCTCTTTTTGCGAA
>JALSYJ010000040.1 GCA_027071965.1 Robiginitomaculum sp.
TCAAACAGTGCTCGCAAGTCAGTATCCTCTATTGGGCGTTGCGAAAGGCCATAGGGGCTCCAGCGCTCAGCCAGAGGCTTGGCTATATTTGCTGATGCTGGTGCAAATTTGTGATCAAACATTATTCTCTCCAGATTTTGCCAGCCGGGCGTCAATGCTGAAAGCTCCGGCACCATAAATCGACAGGATCAAAAACCCGCCGGCAATGGTGAAGTTTTTCATGAATTGAATTGATTGTGCCTGATCTGCAAAATCAAAGTGAAATAATAAGGCGCTTAAAATACAAAACCCGGCTAAGGACAAAGCGGCAATACGGGTTTGAAAACCTGCTAAAACGGCCAATCCTGCGACAATTTCAAATAACATTACTGCCGGGGCCAGCACGGATGGCACTCCGGCAGAACTCATATAGGCGCCAAGTCCTTCCAGATTATCAATTTTGCCAATTCCTGATACAATAAACATGCCGCTTAATAAGGCGCGGCCTCCTAAGTCTGCGATATTCTTCATCATAATTCTCCTAATAATGGTTTGCCCCAAGTGGAGCTTGTTTGGCTGTTGTGCCGATATTTGTAAATTAATGCTTACAATTCTGTGATAAAGTGGGTAAATATGGATTATTTATCCACGATTTGGAAACAATAATGGACAAAATAACCAGTATGACGGCGTTTGTGGCGGTGATTGATCGCGGCAGTTTTACTAATGCCAGCGAGCACCTGGGGATTTCCAGGGCAGCCGTCAGCAAATATGTTATGCATCTTGAAGACAGTTTGGGGGTGCGTTTACTCAATCGAACTACTCGGCATCATTCTCTTACTGATACTGGACGTGAATATCTGCCGCGATGCCGGGCGATTTTGGCAGATCTGAACGAGGCAGAAGCCCATGCCAGTAAATCCAATACGGCACTGCGAGGGCTTTTGCGTATAAATGCGCCGGTATCACTTGGGGTTCGCAAAATGGGTGAGGTTATCGCCGGGTTTTGTAAAAAGCATCCGATGATTGAAGTAGAACTGGAGTTAAATGACAGGTTTATTGATGTGGTCGCCGAAGCCTTTGATGTTGTATTGCGTATCGGGAAATTGAATGATTCCTCGCTTATTGCCAAAAAAATTGCTTCTGTTCCAATGGTTACCTGTGCATCTCCTGCATATCTTGATGCTATGGGGATACCAGATCATCCAGAGCAATTAAAGCAATATGCCTGTCTTACTTATGACAATGCCGGTCGCAATTCCCTGTGGGAGTTTCTAAAACAGGGTGTAAGGCAGCAAATACGCATTAGCGGGCCACTGACTTCAAACAATGGTGATGTGCTGGCAGATGCCGCCCGCGCTGGCTTGGGACTGGTGCGCTCGCCATTATTTATAGTAGCTGATGATCTGCGTGCAGGTTCTTTGCAAGCGGTGCTTGGCGATTGGCAGCCTCCAGATATTACCATGTCAGCCCTTTATCCATCACGCAGGTTCCTTTCGGCCCGCGCCCGGGCCTTTGTTGATTATGCACTGGAGCATTTTTAGCAAAAGTGGGAACCGGTTTTGCGGCCAAAAATGCGATAAACAAAGATTCTGCATTTTTAGCAAAAGTGGGAAGATTCTTGTGCGCTACCGCCTAGCGGCTACTTGAGCGCGGGTTTTGCGGTTCAAAAATGCGACAGATAAAGAATCTTGCATTTTTAGCAAAAGTGGGAAGATTCTTGTGCGCTACCGCCTAGCGGCTACTTGAGCGCGGGTTTTGCGGCCAAAAATGCGATAAACAAAGATTCTGCATTTTTAGCAAAAGTGGGAAGGTCTTTGCTGCGCTACCGCCTAGCGGCTACTTGAGCGCGGGTTTTGCGGCCAAAAATGCGATAAACAAAGATTCTGCATTTTTAGCAAAAGTGGGAAGGTCTTTGTGTCCTATCGCCTAGCGGCTACTTGAGGGAGTCTTTATTTGCGCTACCGCCTAGCGGCTACTTGAGCGCGGGTTTTTGCAAAATAAAATTACAGCAATTTAGATCGCAGCAATTGATTGGCCGCCTGCGGGTTGGCTTTGCCGCCGGATTTTTGCATTACCTGGCCAACAAACCAGCCAAGGGTTTTTGGCTTGTCTTTTACCTTGGCAGCCTGTTCAGGATTCGCCGCAATTATTTCATCAATCATTGCCTCGATTGCACCAGTATCAGTTACTTGCTTTAAGCCACGTTCATCAACTATTTTGACCGGGTCACCACCTTCATTCCAGCAAATCTCAAACACCTGCTTGGCGATTTTGCCAGAAATGGTCTTATCAGTGATCATCTTGACAATACTGTTATTGGCCTTAGCTGAAACAGGGCTGTTTTCAATTTCGATATTTTCTTTATTCAGCTTGCCAAATACTTCGTTGATTACCCAGTTGGCGGCTAATTTCTTGTCATTGCCTTTGGCAACTGCCTCATAATAAGCAGACTTCTCACGATCCGACACCAGCACGCCGGCATCATAAGCCGACAGCCCGTATTCAGCAACAAATCTGGTTCGTTTTGCATCGGGCAGTTCGGGCAGAGCAGCTTTGATACTGTCCACATATTCCTGGCTTAACTTTACCGGTAACAGATCGGGGCACGGGAAATAGCGATAATCGTGCGCGTCCTCTTTTGAGCGCATGGTGCGGGTTTTTCCGGTATCGGCGTTAAATAGTCTGGTTTCCTGATCTATTTTACCACCACTCTCGATAATATCTATCTGGCGGCGGGCTTCATACTCAATCGCCTGAGCGATAAAGCGCATGGAATTTACGTTCTTGATCTCGCAGCGTGTACCTAATTCTCCGCCGGGTTTGCGTACAGATATGTTGACATCGGCGCGCAGATTGCCTTTTTCCATATCACCATCACAGGTTTCAAGATAACGCACTAATGATCGGATTTTTTTCACATAGCCTGCGGCCTCGGCGGAGGATCTCATATCAGGTTTTGAGACAATTTCCATCAAGGCGACACCGCAACGGTTCAGATCAACATAAGTCGAATTTGGGTCAAGGTCATGAATGGATTTACCTGCATCTTGCTCCAGATGCAGCCGTTCAATACCTACCTTGATGGTATCTGCTCCATCAACATCAACCTCGATTTCACCTTCTCCAACTATCGGGTGATAAAGCTGGCTAATCTGGTAGCCCTGCGGAAGATCTGGGTAAAAATAATTTTTCCGGTCAAAGCGAGAAAACAGGTTTATCTCGGCATTAAGCCCAAATCCGGTACGGATTGCCTGTTCGACACAAAATTCGTTCAATACTGGCAACATGCCCGGCATTGCCGCATCAACCAAGGAGACTTGCGTGTTTGGCTCGGCACCAAATTCGGTGGAAGACCCGGAAAACAGTTTGGCCTTTGATGCTACCTGCGCATGGATTTCCAAACCAATAATGATCTCCCAATCACCAGTTGCGCCACTGATCCAGTCTTTTTCGTCTGCTATTCTTGTTGCTGTAAACATTGTCTTTTCTCTTTTGTCTGCCCTCTCACCACCATCCTTTCCCCGCCAGGATAGGAGGCAAAAAAGCCTCTTGTTTTCCCCTCTCCCTACGAGGGACAGGGCCGGGGTGAGGGTTCTACCCCCTATTCATATGCCGCTCCAGATCCTGCATCACACCTTCGATGTTTTCCACTACATCATTGTTCCAATACCGGATGACTTTATAGCCGAGCTTCTGTAATTCATTGGTTCGCAACTGGTCTTTTCCTTTCCGCTTTGGTTTGGTTTTGACGTAAACCTCGGGCGAGTTGGGTTTTTATATTCATCCCCCCTCACCTTTATCCTCTCCCCCGTGGGGAGAGGAAACCGTTCTGCCTTTATGTCCGAGGTGTCTTAAAGTTAAATCTGCCTCTTTATAAAGTCTTGCAACTGCCCTTTCGCCTCCATTTAGATGTAGGTCACTAAAAACTTGCCATACGTTAGAGCTCATTTTCTGTTACTCTTATTAACACGAATACCCGCAACAAGATGCCTTCCTCTCCCCGCTGGGGAGAGGATCGAGGTGAGGGGGTGATACCTAACGCGTTGTATCATTTGTATTGTTCCCAGTTCGTTCTAACACCAACACAATCCGATATAGATATTCGATCACAAAGGCGATTCCTGCCACAAACACTGGCTCAATAAGTGCCTTACTGATCATGGTAATAAGAAAATACGCAGATTTGCCTTGCGCGACCAAGGCTCCGGACAGCGGCTTCCATGCACTTGCTATACCAAGCAATGAAGTTACCAAAAAAACAAACGCTACAATGATAAAGACAAAAGCTATTTTGCTTTTGAAATGATTATAAAAACTCCAAAAAACATTCATCTCACCACCATCTCGTCGCTTTGGCATTAAATCCGGCGGCGCGTTCTATGGCTCCGCCGACCGCGAAACAGGTTTCTTCGTCCAGAGCTTTGCCGATTACCTGTAAACCCAATGGCAAGCCTTGGCTATCCAAGGCAGCCGGCACCGATATTCCCGGCAATCCAGCCAAATTTGCGGTGACCGTGAACACGTCATTTAGATACATTTGCACCGGATCGTCTGATACTTCGCCAATACCAAAGGCTGCACTTGGCGTGGTCGGGGTCAGCAATGCATCGCACTTTTCCCAAGCTTTCTTAAAATCTTCGGCGATCTTGGCCCGGACTTTTTGCGCACGGATGTAATAGGCATCATAAAAACCAGCCGACAGCACATAGGTGCCGATCATGATCCGGCGGCGCACTTCTTCGCCAAAGCCTTGCGCCCGGGTGCGTTCATAGGTGGAGTTTAGATCATCGCCATCAATACGTGCGCCGTAACGCATGCCATCATATCGTGCCAAATTCGACGAGGCCTCGGCTGGTGCTACAATATAATAGGCCGGAAGTGCGTATTTAGTATGGGGCAGACTAACGTCAACAATCTCACAGCCAGCATCACGCAGCCATTTGGTTCCCTGTTGCCAGAGCTTTTCTATCTCTTCCGGCATGCCGTCCATGCGATATTCCTTGGGAATACCAATGCGCATGCCTTTTAGTGATTTGGTGCAGGCAGATACAAAATCCGGCACATCACGGCTTAAGGAAGTGCTGTCCTTTTCGTCAAAGCCGGACATACTACCCAGCATTAGGGCTGCATCTTCTACTGTTTTGGTTATTGGTCCTGCCTGATCAAGCGAGGACGCAAAGGCGACAATACCATAACGCGAGCAACGACCATAAGTAGGCTTCATTCCGACCAGTCCGGTAAAAGCCGCAGGCTGGCGGATTGAACCTCCAGTATCAGTGCCGGTTGCTGCCA